>DATDLP010000573.1:0-3638 GCA_036519255.1 Croceibacterium sp. | reverse complement strand
TGATCGGCAACCGCTCGGTCGTGACCAATAATCACGTCCTGCCCGATGCCGAGGCGGCACGCGCGGCGCGGTTCGAGTTCAATTTCGAGGAAGACGCCGCCGGCCGTCTCAAGCGCGTCAGCAGCTATCCGCCTGATCCCGCTGGGCTCGATTTCGTCACCAGCCCGGTCGCCGCGCTCGACTGCTCGATCGTGCGCCTGGCCGAGGAGCCGGGCGAGCCGCCGCTCGACAGCTGGGGCGTGCTGGCCATCGCGCCGCCGCCGGACGCGACCGCGGTCGGCGATTTCGTCACCATCATCCAGCATCCCAACGGCGGGCAGAAGAAGATCGCGCTGACCGCGAATGAGGTGGTCAACGTGTTCGGCAACAAGCTGCACTACATGACCGACACGCTGGCTGGATCGAGCGGCTCGCCGGTGTTCGATGCGCGCTGGCGGGTGGTCGCGCTGCATCACGCGGGCGGCAACCTGGTCAAGAACGCGCAGGGCGATCGGTTCTTTGCCAACGAAGGCATCCTGTTCGGCGCGATCCGCGCCGATCCGATCCTCGGAGCGCGCTTGTGAAGCATTGAAATGCAACGGCTTCGCTGCTGCCTTGAGTTTGCAAAGATTCTCAAGCATTCTTTCCGCCGTTCGGTGTCGTGAGTCCGGGCACGGGAAAACAGTCCTGCAAAGGTCACCCGTGCTCCTTGAGGGGAGGACTACATGGCGACTTCTGGCAATGCGGCCCCACGGCCGAACATCCTGCTTATTACTTGCGACCAATATCGCTTTCCGCGCTTCTCCTACGGCGCGGACGGCGGTTTCGCCGAGCCGCTCAAGCAGATCCTCGGCTTCCAGGGCGAGGTCGGCGCGGACAATCCGTACGCCAAGTACTTCCCCGGCCTGCTGCGCTTGCGCAACAACGCGGTGGTGCTGCGCAACCACACGATCGCCGCGAGCGCCTGCACCCCGAGCCGCGCGGTGATCTACACCGGGCAGTACGGCACCCGCACCGGAGTCACCCAGACCGACGGACTGTTCAAGAACGGCGATTCGCCCAACTTCCCGTGGCTCGCGGCCGACGGTATCCCAACGCTCGGCAGCTGGATGCGCGAGGCCGGCTACAGCACGCACTATTTCGGCAAGTGGCACGTCTCGAACCCGCCCGAGCACAGCCTCCGGCGCTACGGCTTCGACGACTGGGAGGAGAGCTATCCCGAGCCGCACGGCGCGCAGCCCAACAACCTCGGCATGTACCGCGACATCGGCTTTGCCGACAGCGCCTGCACCTTTCTGCGCCGCAAGGGCCTCGCGCTCAACTACAACCGCGCCTACGCCTCGATGCAGGCCTCCGATCCGAGCTCGACCGGCCCCGACACCAGTGCAATCGCGCCGTGGTTCGCGGTGGTGTCGTTCACCAACCCGCACGATATCGCTACGTATCCCGGCGTGATCGCGCAGGCGCTGCCCGGCGACCGCCTGGGCGGCACCCAGTCGATCATGGGCCCGCTGACGATCCCGACGGCGAGCGACCTGGCGATGCCGCCGGACCCGGGCACAATGCAGTTTCCGCTCAATCCGCTCGATTTCCCGCAGAACTGCGCGCAAGCGAGCCCGACGCAGAACGAGGACTTGTCGACCAAGCCGAGTTGCCAGCACGAGGCGGCTTACAAGGTCGGCCTCGCGCTCGCCGCCAAAGGGGGGTACAACCTTGTCAGCGGCCTCGTGTCGGCCGCGAGCGGCAACGGGCAGCCGCCGCCGAGCACCGCCAGCGCGTTCGACGCGGCGGTCGACTTCTCGCTCACCAGCTGCATCCCGTTCCAGCTCGCGACGCCGCTGCAGGGCGGGGCCGAGGCTAACTGCCTGCAGTTCCTCCAGCTTTACGCCTGGCTCCACGCTGCGGTCGACGAGCGGATCGACTCGGTGCTCACTGCGCTCGACGAGTCCGGCCAGGCCGGCAATACGATCGTGATCTTCCTCGCCGACCACGGCGAGTATGGCGCGGCGCACGGCATGATGATCGAGAAGTGGTACACCGCCTATCAGGAGGCGCTGCACGTGCCGGTAGTGGTGCAGTTCCCGCAGACGGCCGGGTCCGCCTCGCTGCCCGACGGCGTGATTGCCCCCGATCCGGTGCAGGTCGACGAGGTCACCAGCCACATCGACATCCTGCCGACCGTGCTCGGCCTCGCCGGTGTCACCGCCGACCAGCGGCGCGCGATCGGCGCCACGCTCGCGCAGACCCGCCCGGTGCCGCCGCTGCCGGGGGTCGACCTGTCGCGCCTGATCGTCAACGCCGCCAGCCGCGACGACGTCGAGATCCCGATCATCGAGCCCGACGGGCTGGTGCGCGAGGGCGTGCTGTTCATCACCGACGACGAGATCACCATGCCGCTGCCGCCCTCGCGCACCGCGCACGAGAAGCAGTCGTACGAGGAGTTCGCAGTGTTCCAGGCGGTGGTCGAGCGCGTGAAGGAGGGCAAGGGCGATCAGCCCGGGGTCCTGCTCTCATCGGGCGGGGTCAAGCAGCCGTGCCACGTCCGCGCGGTGCGCACGCGCGATTTCAAGCTCGCGCGCTACTTCGATCCGTCGAACGCCGAGGTCCAGGAATGGGAGATGTACGACCTGCGCGCCGATCCCAACGAAACCGCCAACCTCGTCGAGACCGCGCAGACTCCGCCCACCGCGCGCAGCGGCGTGGCGGATTCCGCAGGGGTGCAGGCCGAGGCGAACCGGCTTGCGGCGCTGCTCGAACGCCTCGAGCGGCGGGACCTGTAGGCCCCGCCTGGCAGCGCGTCAGCGGTTGCGGGCCGAGGGCGGCCGCCGGTGCGGCGGATTGACGAACGCGCTCTGGTCCGTTGCCGCCTGCGCCGGTGCGGCCACCGCGATCGGCGCCGCGGGCAGCGGCGTCGAAGCGACAGGGGCCGCGGCTTCGCTCTCCGCCGGTGCGTCGGGCACGGCGGCGAGCGCAAGCGGCGCCCGCGCCGCGGCCGGCAGCGCGAGCGGCACGTCCTCGTCGATGTAGCCCCGGATCACGGTGCCCGCGGGAACCCGCGCGCTGGTGCCGGTCATGAAGAACCCCGCTGGCGCGAACACGATCGCCGAGACCGCCACCGCGCCGACCACGCCGCCCACGCCCTTGTCGTCGAACCCGCCGCTGAGGCGGATCTGCCGGCCGTTGACCGTCACGTAGAGCAGCCGCGCGACCAGCTTGCCCGACTTGCCCCACATGCCCTTGTTGCGCACCTCGGTGACCTCGCCGATCGCCGGAGCGCCCGCGGGGACTACGGTATAGCCGTTGATCGCGAGCGGCTCCTCGGTTTGCAGGCGGAACCGGTCGCCGACCTTGAGCTGCTTGCCCTCGGTCGTCAGCTCCTCGACCAGCCGCAACGGCAGCTCGGTGCCGATGCGCAGCATGGCGCCCGGCTGCGCCGGCGGCAGGATCGCCAGCGGCGCGGCGACCGGCGCGACCGCGGCCGCAGGCACCGCATCCTGCGCGGCGAGCGGCTGCGCGACGAGAAGGCCCGCAAGGGCTGCGTGACGAAATTGCATGAATGGTGCTCCCCCAGCCCCGCGACCAATGCGGCTGTCCGCCTGGTTGGCTAGCAGCGGGAAGCGGCCAATTTCTTGCGCTGCAAGGTTAACACCGCATTCTCG
>DATDLP010000572.1:0-4639 GCA_036519255.1 Croceibacterium sp. | reverse complement strand
GGGCGGCGCCTCGGCGCCGCCCGCTGCCGGTCCGAGGGGGGCTCAGAACCGGGCCTTGAGGCTGACGAAGCCGCGGATGCCGTAGTAGTCGTACTGCGAGGCCAGCGGCGACTGGCCGATGGTCTGGATCACGCCGCCGTTGAGGCTGTTGCCGCCGTCGACCGTGACGCGGGGCGGGCGCTGGTCGAACAGGTTGGCGATGCCCCCGGTGATCGTGAACTGCTCGAACTCCTTGGTGACCGAGATCGAGTGGTAGAACGTCGCCGGCACCTCGACGTCGACGCACATCACCCCATAAGTCACGAAGTCCCCGCAGGCATCGCCGAACAGGTCGACGTAGTCCTGCAGCGTCGAGGAGGCGCCGATCACGTCGAGGCCGTAGAACAACGACCAGGTCTCGGTCGGCCGCCAGATCAGGTTGAAGTCGCCGACCCACTTGGGCTCGCCGACCTCGCCGTTGTCGTCCTGCGGGTTGCCGTCGTACAGCTCGATGATGTCCTTGAACTGCCAGTTCATCTGCGCGAGCAGCTGGAGCTCGCCGAAGCGGCCGATGTCCTGGGTCACGTCGACCGTGACATCGAGCCCCTGGCTGCGCTGCGAGTTGACGTTGATGTAGGTGCTCTGCACCGTGTTGATATTGTAGATGCCGGCACCGGTCGTGTTGCGGTTGAACAGCGAGCAGAGCGGCTCGTTCGGGAACACTTCCGAGTTGTAGCATCCGTAGATGATATTGTCGGAGCCGAGAGTGGCGATCTCGCCCGCGATCCGGATATCGTAGTAGTCGAACGCGATGTTGAGCCGCGTGTCGTCGCTGATGAACGGCGTGAGGATCATGCTCGCGGTGCGCGCGCTCGAGGTCTCGGGCTCGAGCACGCCGAGGCCGCCGCCGGTGACGATCGTCGCTTCGACTCCCGCGCCCGGGTGATCGTCGGGCACACCCGGCAGTACGCCCGGAATGCCGGAAAGGCAGTTCGCCCGCACCCGGTCGTTGACCGTGTCGTTGCCCACGAGGTCGATGCACGGATCGATCTCGCGCTGCGCAAGGAAGCCGGTCTGGTTGGAGAGGAACAGCTCGTACAGCGCGGGATAGCGGAACGATGTGCCGTAGCGTCCGCGGAACTGCAGCCAGTCGGTGACGACCCAGCTGGCGCCGACCGAATAGGTCCAGTTGCCCTTGTCGGAGTCGCTCAGACCGTCGCTCGCGCGCGTGGCCTTGACGTTGGTCACGCGGCCCGAGCCCGACAGGGTGAATTCCTGGATCAGCTCGGTGTCGTGGATCAGCGGGATCTCGATCTCGCCGAACGCCTCGAGGGTCTGGCTCTTGCCGGCGGTGATCCCGGCGCCGCTCGCCCCCCACACGTTGCCGTCGAGCGTCACCTGGCCCGGCGTGTCGACGATCTTGTCCCACCGCCCGTCGACACCGAGCGCGACCTGCACGCTGCCCGCGGGCAGCGAGAACAGCGGGCCGGAGACCGAGAATTCGGCGATCCATTCGTCGAACAGCGTGTTGCCGACGTCGGTGCCGTAGAGGAACGCCTCCTCCTCCGGCGACAGGTTGCCGCGGAGGAACTCGGGGTCCGTCCAGTTGATGTCGACGCAGTCGACGCCGCTGTAGAAATCCACCCCGGCGCACGATCCGGTGCGGAAGTCGTGCCAGTCGACCGCGTCCTTGAACACGATGTCGTTGGTGTATTCGCCTTCCGAGCGGCTGTACTGGCCGTAGCCGCCGTAGCTCCAGCCCGACAGGAAATCGCCGAACTGACCGTCGGCCCACGCGACCGCGCGGTAGTAGTCGACCTCGACGCTGCTGTCGTTGTGGTCGGTGATCGCGGTCGGGCTCAGGTAGAACAGCCCGCTCCAGCCGGGCGAGAACGGATCGCCGAAGCCGGTCCCGTCGAAGTCGTTGGTATAGCCGGTCAGGTAATAGAACTGCGCGTACGAATCGTACGAGGTCTTGCGCCGGTTGAAGAGCAGCTCCGTCCCGATCTCGAGCGTGTCGCTGACGTTGTAGGCCCCGTCGACGTACGCGGTCCACAGCTCGGTTTCCGGAACGACGGACTGCTTGATCTGGAACGGATGGTACGAGCTGATCAGGCCGCGTGCGGTCCGCGCGACGTCGTCGTCGAGCGGGTAGCGCGGGCTTTCGTCGGTCACGCGGAACCAGCCGGGCGGAAGCCCGAGTGTGCTCCCGGTGCCCGCGTGGGTCACCGGGTTGGGCTGGAGATACCGCGCGAGCGCGCCGTCGTAATCGTACTGGTAGAGCCCCGACTGGCGGAAATCGTAGTCGTAGGTCCAGACGTGGCCCCACAGGAAGTCGTTGCAGCGCGGCGCGCCGGTGCGCGGATCGATGATGTCGACCCGCTCCTCGGTCGGCTGGTAGATCGGGTTGCCGTCGCCATCGACCTGGCCGGTGTCGCGCCCGCCGAAGATGTACTCCTCGGGGCACGCGAGGTAGTCGCGGTCCTGGCGCCGCAGCATCTCGTTCTTGTGCCAGTCGACCGTTGCGAGCAGGTGGCCGTTGCCGCCGAAATCCTTCCCCCAGGTCGCGCTGATCCGGTAATCCTCGCCGCCGCTTTCGAACGGCTTCGACAGGAACCCGTCGAGCTCGATCCCGTCGGTGTCCTGGACGGTCTTGATGTTGACCACGCCGGCAACCGCATCCGAGCCGTAGATCGACGAGGCGCCGGTCTTGAGGATCTCGATGGTCTCGACGATCGACATCGGCAGCACGTTGAGGTCGAACGACGACACCGCCCCGCGCGTGCCCGACGGGCCCGCGCGGCGGCCGTTGAGCAGCACGAGCGTACGGTTGGAGCCGAGCCCGCGCAGCGAGACCGTTTCGGCGCCGAGGCCACCGTCGGTGTTGAACACCGCGGAGACAGCCGAGGTCACTTGCGCCGAACCCGCGGCGATCGGCGAGCTCTGCAGCATCTGCGCGGTGGTGAACTGGCCCTGCGACTCGGCGATCTCCGGGCTGATGATGGTGATCGGATCGGGGCTGTTGAAGGCGGAGCGGCGGATGCGCGACCCGGTCACGTAGATCGCCTCGTCTTCGCCGCTCGCGTCCGCGACGGGCTCGGGGGCCGGCGCGGGGGTGACGCTTTCTTCGGGAGCCGGTTGGACCGGTGGCTGGCCTTGCGCGAAGACCGGCTGGGCTGCGAGGATGACGGACAGGGCAACAGGCGCGGCAGCGCCCCGCAAGCGGGCTTGGAATTTCACAGGTCTAGTCCCCATATTTCGCCGGCAGCGCCGGCTGGCACAGTGGCTACGCATCCGCCCGAGCCGCAGCCCCTTGGCCGCGCGGATATTTCGCGTAACAGCCGGAAATTGCTGGAACGCGGGGTTGGTTTCAATTCAAATTACATTCATGTTCGGTTTCGTTGCAGGTCTGTGGCAATCGCACAACAGGCGGTGACGCAACCTTCGGCACTCTCGTTCAGAACGGCTTGCCCGGCGGGCCCGACAGGTCGAGCGGGCGCTCGCGAATCCAGCGTGACAACAGGAACTTGGTCCCCCGCCGCACCGGGCAGCCGGCATGGCGCGCGGCCGGATCGGCCGCACCGGCGAGATCGACGTTGCGGAACACCAGCGCATCGCCCGGGCGCCCGCGCCATGCGAGCCCAATGGCCGGAAACAGCGTCTCGCCGCCGTCGTAGTCGTCGTTGAGCGCGACGAGCACCGTGACCGTCCGCTGGTTCATGCCCGGCGGCAGCGCATCGCTGTGCAGCTTGTACTCCTCGCCCGGCCGGTAGCACAGCACTTGCGCCGGCTCGCCTTGCGCCCAGGCGGTGCCGGTGGCGGCGGCGATCCTGCGGTTGATCGCGTGCAGTGCCGGGTTTTCGAACACCAGCGCAAAGGCCGCTGCGCGGGCGGTCCGAACCGGATCGTGGATCAGCCGGCCCGAATGCGGGTCGACGACTTGCGACGGTTGGAGTTGCGGCGTGGCCAGGTCGATCAGGTAGCGGCATTCGTCGCCCGTGAGAAAAGCGGGAAGGGCCGCGATCCGGGGGGACGAGCAGAGCGGGTGGGAGCCTGGCGCCCGTCGCGGATCGCCGGTGTCTGTCAGGTCCATCGCTTCGAGCAGCCGCACCTGTTGCCGCGCGGCGGAATCGCTGCGTGCCGCAAGCAGCGCCTGCGTCCCGGGCCAGTCGCGCGCCGCGCCGCCCGGGCCGCTAGCCAGCAGGGCGAGATACGGGCCCGTCGCCGCCTCGACACCCAGCGCGACCGCCCGGCCGTAGAGCGCCTGCGCCGCCGCGATGTCGCGGCGCACGATCTGGCCCGCCATCCGCCAGTCGGCCAGCGTCGCGGCGGCCAGGCCGT
Organism: Croceibacterium sp.; assembly: GCA_036519255.1. Taxonomy (GTDB): domain Bacteria; phylum Pseudomonadota; class Alphaproteobacteria; order Sphingomonadales; family Sphingomonadaceae; genus Croceibacterium_A. The sequence goes on along the minus strand of DATDLP010000572.1, from coordinate 319 downwards.
CTCCCGCGGCGATGGCCTGCTCGAGCAGAGCATGCGCATCGGCGACCGCGCCGGCCTGCGCGAGCGCCACGGCGCGTTCGCTAGCGCTGTCGGAGCCGTCCATCTGCTCGGTCTACTCGCGAAAAGGGGGCCGGAACACCCGCCCCGACCCCCTTTGCGCTCGGTTCGCGCCCTGTCAGAACCCGGCGCGGAAGCCGACGTAGAGCTGGCGTCCGCGCACGTCGTAAATCGCCCCGGTCGAGTTGGCCGATCCCGGACGGTCGTTGGCGCCGCCGCCGCCGCCCGCACCCGCCCCGCGCGAGCCGCGCGGGGGCTTGGT
>DATDLP010000571.1:0-10091 GCA_036519255.1 Croceibacterium sp. | reverse complement strand
GGCATACTGGCTGCATTCCATGGGAGACGCTCCTTTGTCGCTCCACTATCGAACGTGCCTGCACGGTCGCGCGTTCCCCAGGCGGTTTCGCGCAGCCGTGCATCTTGCCCTTTCCGGCGCGCCCCACTAAGGGCGCTTCCCTGTTTCGCAGGCTCGCGCTTGCGGGGATTCGTCGGGCCGCGGGCGTGGCGGAACTGGTAGACGCGCTGGATTTAGGTTCCAGTATCGCAAGATGTGGGGGTTCGAGTCCCTTCGCCCGCACCAGTTTCCGCAAAGCCAATCCTTTGGAAACCGGGGCCTCTGGAGTTTTTGGAAGGCATTGCAATGCAGATCGTCGAAACGACCAATGAAGGCCTCAAGCGCGCCTACACCCTGAAGATTCCGGCCAACGAGATCGAGGCGCGGATCGACGCCGAGGTCAAGAAGGTCGCCCCGCAGGTCAAGATGCCGGGCTTCCGCCCGGGCAAGGTGCCCGCCAACCTGGTGCGCAAGATGCACGGCGAGGCGCTGCATTCGGAGGCGCTCAACGCCTCGCTGCGCGAATCGATCGACACGCTGATGCGCGAGAAGAAGCTGCGCCCGGCGCTGCAGCCGACGGTCAACCTCGACCAGGGCTACGCGCAGGGCAAGGACGCCGAGCTCAAGGTCGAGGTCGAGGTCCTGCCCGAGATCACCGCCCCCTCGATCGACGGCCTCAAGCTCGAGCGGCTGACCGTCGCGGCATCCGACGAGGCGCTGGACGAGGCGCTGCAGCGCCTCGCTTCCAATCAGAAGAGCTACAAGGACGCGCCCAAGACGAAGAAGGCCGCCGACGGCGACCAGTTGATCATCGACTTCGTCGGCCGCGTCGACGGCGAGGAGTTCGCGGGCGGCAAGGCCGAGGACGCGCCGCTCGTGCTCGGCTCGCAGACCTTCATCCCGGGCTTCGAGGACCAGCTCGTCGGCGCCAAGACCGGCGATGCGAGGACGATCAAGGTCACCTTCCCGGCCGACTACGGCGCCGAGAACCTCAAGGGCAAGGATGCCGAGTTCGACGTGACCGTGAAGCAGGTCAAGGTCGAGGGCGAGAGCAAGATCGACGACGACTTCGCCAAGGCGCTCGGCCTGCAGGATCTCGAGCAGCTCAAGGGCCTGCTCAAGGCCCAGCTCGAGCAGGAGACCGCCGGACTCACCCGCACGCAGATGAAGCGCCAGCTGCTCGACAAGCTCGCCGCCGACCATGACTTCGAAGTGCCGCCGACGATGGTCGAGGCCGAGTTCGGCCAGATCTGGCAGCAGCTCGAGGCCGAGATTGCCAAGGAGGAAGATCCCGAGGCCGGTCGCAAGGAGATCGAGGCCGAGAAGGACGACTACAAGCGCATCGCCGAACGCCGCGTACGGCTCGGCCTGCTGCTGTCGGAGATCGGCCAGGCCAACGGCGTCGAGGTGACCCAGCAGGAAATGGGCATGCTGCTGCAGCAGGCCGCGCAGCAGTACCGCCCCGAGGACCGCGAGCGGTTCATCGAATACGTCCGCTCGGAGCCGATGGCCCAGGCCCAGCTGCGCGCGCCGCTGTACGAGGACAAGGTCGTCGACTTCCTGTTCTCGAAGGCCGAGGTCAGCGAGCGCGAGGTGACCCGCGCCGAGCTCGAGGCGGCGATCGAGGCCGAGGATACCGCCGAGGCCAAGCCTGTCCCGAGCGGAGCCGAGGGGCCCGAACCCAAGAAGGCAGCCAAGAAGCCGGCGGCGAAGAAGGCTCCGGCCAAGGACGAGGCGCCTGCCGCCGAGGCCGAGGCCGAGAAGCCCGCCGCCGAGGCGAAGGCACCGGCCAAGAAGGCTGCGCCGAAGGCCGAGGGCGAAGCGGAGGCCAAGCCCACGGCCAAGAAGGCTCCGGCGAAGAAGCCCGCGGCCAAGAAGTAAGGTTGCGGCCCGCCCGCCCCTGCAGCGCGGGGGCGGCGGATTGCGCTAGAAGCTGCCCTTCACCACGAGATTGACCACCCGGCCGATCTCGCGCCGGCGGTCCTCGCTGAACTGCAGCGGCGCGCTGCCGCGCGGGCCGGCGAAGACCTGCCGGCTCAGCACCGCCTCTTCCTCGAGCAGGTTGTTGACTCGCAGCTGCACGGTCAGCCCGAGCACGTCCTTGTTCTCGACCAGCAGATAAGGGTTCTCGTCGATCGCATATTCGAGGCCGAACTCGGCCACGCGGTAGTAGCGATTGAAGCCCGAATTGCGGTAGCCCGCACCGAACGCCCAGTCGCTGCCGGGCACGTCGTAGCGGAAGTCGATCTCGAAGTTGTGCGGCTGGGCGAGCTGCACCGGCAGGCGGCGTCCCGCCTCCACCGGATCGGGATAGATCGAATCGCGCACCACCGCGGCGACGTCGATCTTGGCCCCGGGCAATCCCAGCGGGTCGAACCGCAGCGTCCCGTTCAGCTCGAGCCCCATGACCCGGGCCCAGTCGACGTTGCCGCGCGCCTCGCCGCCGCCGGGCGTCGGGATGAACGTTATGAAGTCCTCGAAGCGCCGCACGAAGGTGCGCACGGTCGCGCTGCCCCAGGCGCCGAAATCGCGCGTCCCCTCGAGCTCCACGGCCCAGCTCTGGTCGGGCCGCAACTCGTTGTTGGCATCGCTCTGGTTGGCGTTGTTGAGATTCACCGCCGCGAGGAAATCGCCGAAGTTGAGCTGCCCCACGGCCCGCTCGAGCTTCATCGACACGTCGAGACTCGCCGCCGGCGCCCAGGCCAGGGTGAACGACCCCTTGGGCCGCACGAACGTGCGCGAATTGGCGTTGGGGCCGATGACGCTGATGGTCGAGTATTCACCGCCGGCGATCAGCTGCATGGTCAGATTGGCGGCCAGCGGGCGGCTGTAGGACAGTAGCGATTCGTAGCGGTCCTCACGCACGCCGCCGGTGCCGGCGGGGAACGGGATCCGGTTGAACCCACCGCTCGGCGCGAGCAGCGAAAGCTCGCCCTGCTGGTCGAGCTTGTTGAACGCGGCCTCGAACGACAGCTGCCATTCGGCGGCCCACATCGCCCAGCTGTATTCGCCGCGGCCGATGCGCTCGCCGCGCTGGCTCTGCTGGTGGAACTGGCTGCCGAACGCGGGACTGCCGTTCGCCGGGTCGATCACCGTCTGGGTGAGGAAGCTGAGCTCCTGCGAGCTGTCGAGCCCGATCAGCTTGAGGCGCCCCGGCCCGAGGGCGAAGTCGACGTCGCCGCCGATCTCGAAATCATGCCCTTTGTTTTTCTGATCGAACTCATCGGTCAGCGGCGGCACGCCCGCGGGCCCGGTCACCATCTCGTCGTCGAAGCTGTGGAACCGGCGATGCAGGTAGGCGGTGTTGAGATTGGCCACCGTCCCGCCCGGCGTCTCGTAGCGCAGCGTGCCCGAGAGGCGCTTGTCGTCGCCGTGCGAGTTGGTCTCGCTGTAGCGCTGCTGGAAGCTTCCGTCGCCGAAGGTGATGAGGTTGGAGCCGCCGTTGCCGTTGCGCACCGGGCGCCCCTCGAGCGCGACCGAGAAGCCGAGGCGACCAACGGTGCCCGAGACGGAGACGATCCCTTCCGCCCAGCGCGCGTCGGCATATTCCGCGGCCAGCTGCGGCCGCCATTCGAATTGCCCCTGCAATCCGTCGCTGGATTTGGTCACGACATTGGCCACGCGCCCCGAAAGGCCGGGAATGTTCAGCGTGGCGCCTTCGACCAGCTCGATGCGAACGACGTTGCCCGCCGGGATGCGCGCCAGATCGTCGGCGATCGAGGCCGACTTGGTAACGATGCGCGCGCCGTTGAGCAGGACGTTACCGCTTGCCTGCCCAAGCCCGCGCCCTTGCCCCAGATTGCTCTCGATATTGAACGCAGGAATCTGCTGCAGCATGTCGAGCGCGGTGCGCGGGGCATACTGCGCGAAATCCTCGGGGACGTAGGTCTGGCGCTCGGCCTCGGCTGCTTGCGGCGCGCTTTCATCGGGACCGCCGGCCGTAACCTGCGCATGGACCTGCACCGGACAGACGAACGCCAGCGCGCCGGCGAGAGCCGGCAGACTGCAAACGTGAAGCCCGATGCGCGGCACCCCCAAAAATACCCCCGCTTTTATCACGGATTATTGACTTGGTCCGGGCGCTACGGGGTAGGTTCTAGGTATACAACCCTAGTTCGTGTACCGATTTGTATCGCTCTCGTTGCCGAAGTCCGGAACGGCGAGTGGAGTACTGCGGGCTCTTTCGTAAGCGGCGCCGGCCTGCAGAACGACCGCGTCGTTCCATTTGGCGCCCATGATAGACAGGCCCACCGGCAGGCCCTCGACCGCACCCATCGGAACCGACAAGTGCGGATAACCGGCGATCGCGGCAAGGCTCCCGGCACCGATCGACCCTTCGTAATTGTCGCCGAGCACGAGATCCGTGAGCCAGGCGGGGCCGGTTGTCGGCGCGACGAGAAACGCGACGCGGTGCTCGGCCAGCAGCCGGTCGATCCCCTCCTCGCCGGCCAGCCGCAGCGAGTCCGCGCGCGCCGTCTCGTACACCGCCTGATCCGTGGCCTTGGCCGCCTGCGCGAAGATGTCGTGCCCGAACCAGCGCAGTTCCTCGGCCGCGTGCGCTTCGTTGAAAGCGATGACGTCGTCGAGGGTGCGTACCGGGATCGGGGCAGGCGAGGCAGCAAGATAGGCCGCGAGGTCCTCGCGCAGTTCGTAGAGCAGCACCGCGAATTCAGCCTCGCCCATCGCCTCGGGCATCTCGTGATCGATCGGCACGAGCTCGGCACCGGCACGCACCAGATCGGCCAGCGCCGCGTTGAACAGCAGCTCGACCGCGGGATTGCTGCCGACTTGCTGGCGTAACACGCCGATGCGCACGCCGCGGAGCGAAGCGCCGGCAAGGCCGGCTGCATAGTCGACCTTGCGCCCATCTGCCTCGGCGGTCGCCGGATCGGCCGGGTCGCTTCCCGCGATGGCATTGAGCAGCAGCGCCGCGTCCGCGACCGTGCGCGCCATCGGCCCGGCGGTGTCCTGGCTATGGCTGATCGGCACGACATGGGTGCGGCTGACGAGGCCGACCGTGGGCTTGAAGCCGACGATGCCGTTCACGCTCGCGGGGCAGGTGATCGAGCCGTCGGTCTCGGTGCCGATTGCGGCCCAGGCAAGCCCTGCGGCGATCGCCGCGCCGCTGCCGGACGACGAGCCGCAGGCATTCCGCCCGTTGCCGTGCGGGTTGCGGGTCAGCCCGCCGACGGCGCTCCAGCCGCTCGAGCTGCGCGACGAGCGGATGTTGGCCCATTCGGACAGGTTGGTCTTGCCCAGCACCACGCCGCCGGCCGCGCGCATCCGGGCGATCAGCGGCGCGTCGCGCCCGGTCGCGTTGGCGGCGAGCGCGAGGCTGCCGGCAGTGGTCGGCAGCTCGCGCGTCTCGACGTTGTCCTTGACCAGCACCGTGCGCCCGCCCAGCGGCAGCCCGGCCGCGGCAGCCGCGCTCGCTTCGGCCGGCGCGGCGGGATTGACCGCAATCACCGCGTTGAGCCGCGGCCCGTCCTCGTCGTCGTCGAGCAGCGCGATCCGCCCGAGGTAGTACCGCGCCGCCGCGCCGCCGCCGAGGTTGGCCTCCCCGGTGGCGAAGGGCGCTTGCGCGGACGGGATCGTGCTGCAGGCGGAAAGCGAGAGCACGATCGCCCCGAGTGCTGGCAGGTTCCTCATGCCGCACAGCTTGCCACCGCGCAGGCGCGATGCAAGGCGCTAGAAGCTGCCCTTGATCGTGAGCGAGTAGATCGTCGAGATGTCGAGCCGGCGGCTCTCGATGAACGAGATCGGGTTCCGGTCGCGGTAACCGTTCCACACCGTGCGATCGAACAGGCTGCGCCCGCCGGTCAGGTTGAACATGTTGAAGCTGACCGTCAGTCCGAGCACGTCCTTGTTCTCGACGAACGCGAACGTATAGATTGGCCCCTCGTAGTCCTTGCCGACCTCGCTCAGGCGGACGTACGGCTGGACTTGCGTCCAGTTGAACCCGCCCCCGACGGCCCAATTGCTCTTCGGCACGTCGTAGCGCAGGCTGATCTCGCCGTTGAAGTAGTTGTGCCCACTGTACGAGCGCTTCTCGCCGGTCAGCGGATCCTCGAGGCTCGAATCCTCGTACCGCGCGTTGGCATCGATCTTGGCACCGGCCCAGCCGAGCGGATCGAGGTTGATCGTCGAGGTCAGCGAAACGCCGTAGTTTCGCGCGCTATCGATGTTGCCGCGCGATTCCAGCCCTGCACCGACCGGGATGAATTCGATGTAGTCCTCGATCCACCGGCCGTAGAGCTTGAGGTTGGCCGAGCCCCAGGCACCGAGACCCTTCTTGATGTCGAGGTCGAGCTCCCAGCTTTGCGGCGGCACCAGCTGGTTGTTGCCCGCGCTGGCGTTGCCTCCGCCCAGGTTCACGCTGGCGAGGAAATCGGCGAAAGACAGCTGGCCGATCACGCGAGCGAACTTGAGCGAGAGATCGAGCCCTTGCTCGGGTGTCCATGCGAGCGTCGCCGATCCTTTGGGGCGCCAGAACTCGCGAATCAGGCCGTTGGCGCCCGTCTGGGCCAGCTTGGAGTACTCGCCCCCGGCGCTGACCTGCAGGGTCAGGCCCGCGCCGAGCGTGCGGTTGTGATTGAGGATCATCTCGTAGCGATCCTCGGTCACGCCGCCCGACCCGGACGGGAAGGGAATCTCGTCGAAGTCCCCGCCTGTATCGAGGAGATACAGCTGGGCCGTCTGATCGAGGCGGTTGAACGCCCCCTCCGCATCGAGCTGCCAGGTGCCACCGAGCATGTTCCAGCTGTATTCCGCCCGAGCGATGATCTCGCCGCTGTCGGATTGTTGCGCGAAGCGGCTGCCGGTGGAGGGAGACGCGTCCTCGTAGTCCATGATCGCGTCGGAGCGGAAATCGCTCTGGTTGTAGCGGTCGAGCCCGATCAGCTTCAGCCGGCCCGGCCCGAGCGCGAAGTCCACGTCTCCGCCGATCTCGTAGGCGTAGCCGCGGGTGCGATTGTCGACGTCGCGGAACAGGTCGACCGCATTGACGAGGTCGCGATCCTCCTCGAACGACGATTCGGAATAGGTTCGGCTGTAGTTGGCGTTGAAGTGGGCGACCGTGCTGCCGGGTCCGTCCCACTTGAGGCTGCCGGCGAGGCGCGGGAAGTCGCCGACGAACTGGATCAGCACGTCGGGATACGTGGCGGTCACGTTCCCGGCACCGTCATAGATCGTCGTTCCCCGGTTGCCGCCCGCGCCGCCTCGTCCGACATTGAGCGTCGCCGCGAGGTTCCATTCGAGCGTCGGCGTCGAGCCACTGACCGAAACCTCGCCCCCTACGTAGCTCGGTTTGGCGTACTTGGGCCGCCAGCGGCCGCGCCATTCGTAGCGCCCGCTGATGGCTCCGCCCGAGGTGATCACGTTGGCGACCTGGCCCGAAAGCCCCGGGATCCCGAGCGTCGCGCCGTCAACGATCTCGATCCGCACCACGCGGGCCGCCGGAATCCGTTGCAGAACGTCGAACAGGCTTTCGGACTTGGAGGCGACGCGCTCGCCGTTGATGATCACGTTGTCGCTGGCCTGCCCGAGGCCGCGCCCCTGGTCGTTGCTGATGATCGTGAACCCGGGGACCTGGCCCAGCATGTCGAGCGCGCTGCGCGGTGCGAAGCGCGCAAAGTCGGCGGGCGTGTAGACCTGAGCGCCGGAGGCCGGCGCGGTGCGTGCTTCGGGATCCCGTTCGGCGTCGAGCTGTTCGTCGGTGACCGGCGTGTCTGTCGGGATGGGCGGCGGCACGTCACCGGTGACGACTTCGGGCGATTCCGTCGCCGTGGTTTCCTGAGCCAACGCGGTGCCCGGCAGGGCGAGCGCCGCCAAGGCAACACCCGTGATAAGCAGTCCCCTCAAGTCACCCTCAATCGATTACAGTTGTAGTTGCAAGGGGTGGCCTACGCCAATAATACGCCGATAACGCTCCACTTCGACCAACCGCCCACTCAGTCCGACCAAGCGACATGCGCCATCGCGCATCAACGGCCTTGAACATGCGCCGGTCAAACGCGACATAGGCGCTCCTGCAAGACGAGAGGATTTCCATGATCGACGTGTTCGGCGGCATCGGCGGGGGCTACGGCGCCCAGGGCAAGTTCCACACCGATCCGGTGACCGGCGCGCTGGTGCCGGTGGTGGTCGAAAGCACCAGCCGCGGCGAGCGCAGCTTCGACATCTTCAGCCGCCTGCTGCGCGAGCGCATCGTGTTCGTGACCGGCGAGGTCGAGGACCAGATGGCTTCGCTGATCGTCGCCCAGCTGCTGTTCCTCGAAAGCGAGAACAGCCAGGACATCTCGATGTACATCAACTCGCCGGGCGGCGTGGTCACTGCTGGAATGGCGATCCACGATACCATGCAGTACATCAAGCCCAAGGTCCGCACCGTATGCGTCGGCCAGGCGGCGTCGATGGGCAGCTTCTTGCTCGCGGCCGGCGAGCCCGGCATGCGCGTGGCGCTGCCCAACGCACGGATCATGGTCCACCAGCCCTCGGGCGGGGCGCGCGGCATGGCCTCGGACATCGAGATTCAGGCCAAGGAAATCCTGCGCATCCGCGCCCGGATGAATGACCTCTACGTCAAGTACACCGGCCAGAGCCTGACCGACATCGAGAAGGCGATGGACCGCGACACCTTCCTCGAGGCCGAGGAAGCGCTCAAGTTCGGCATCGTCGACAAGGTCTTCGCGCACCGCCCGAAGGACGAGGACACCGGTGAGGCGAGCGGGAGCGGTGGCGCACCGGAGTAAGGCCTTTCGCGAGGCCCAGGCGGAGGGGGATTAAGAAAGTTCCTCCCCGTTCGTCCTGAGAGGGTCGAAGTCCTGAGCGAGCCGGCAGCCGGCCGATGGGACCGAGGCTCTCTCGTGGCCGACACCCTTGGCCGCGAAAATGTAGCATTTTGGCAACCTTGCCCCTTCAGCCTGGAGCAAGCAGGGGCTATTAAGGTTGATGCGATTGATATTGACACCTTCGGGGCTACATTCCCCGAGGCGAATCCCCTGCCCTGTGCCGGGGAGATGGACGAGACTATGACCAAACTGAGCGGATCCGACAGCAAGAGCACCCTGTACTGCAGCTTCTGCGGCAAATCGCAGCACGAAGTGCGCAAGCTGATCGCCGGTCCCACCGTGTTCATTTGCGACGAATGCGTCGAGCTGTGCAACGACATCATCCGCGAGGAATCGAAGGGTGTCGTCGGCAAGGGCAAGGACGGCGGCGTCCCCACGCCGCAGGACATCTGCAGCACACTCGCCGACTACGTGATCGGCCAGGATCGCGCCAAGCGCGTGCTGTCGGTCGCTGTGCACAACCATTACAAGCGCTTGAAGCACAGCGGCAAGTCGGGCGACGTCGAGCTGGCGAAGTCCAACATCCTGCTGGTGGGCCCGACCGGCAGCGGCAAGACGCTGCTGGCGCAGACGCTCGCGCGCACCTTCGACGTGCCGTTCACGATGGCCGACGCGACGACGCTGACCGAAGCTGGCTACGTCGGCGAGGACGTCGAGAACATCATCCTCAAGCTGCTCCAAGCCTCGGACTACAACGTCGAGAAGGCGCAGCACGGGATCGTCTACATCGACGAGATCGACAAGATCACCCGCAAGGCGGAGAACCCGTCGATCACCCGCGACGTCAGCGGCGAAGGCGTGCAGCAGGCGCTGCTCAAGCTGATGGAAGGCACCACGGCTTCGGTCCCGCCGCAGGGTGGGCGCAAGCATCCGCAGCAGGAGTTCCTCCAGGTCGACACGACCAACATCCTGTTCATCTGCGGCGGCGCGTTTGCCGGGCTCGAAAAGATCATCGGCGACCGCTTGCAGAAGCGCTCGATCGGCTTCGGCGCCAACATCGCCGATCCCGAGAAGGCCCGCGTCGGCGAGATGCTCGAGAAGTGCGAGCCCGAGGACCTGCTCAAGTTCGGCCTGATCCCCGAGTTCGTCGGCCGCCTGCCGGTGATCGCCACGCTGCACGACCTCGACGTGCCGGCGCTGGTCGAGATCCTCAAGGAGCCGAAGAACGCGCTGGTCAAGCAGTACCACAAGCTGTTCGAGCTCGAGGACGTCGAGCTGACCTTC
>DATDLP010000570.1:0-5538 GCA_036519255.1 Croceibacterium sp. | reverse complement strand
CCTAGAACGTCCCCTTCACAAGAAAGAAGAAGATCGGCCCGATCAACTGGTCGTTCGACTGCGAGTAGAGCACCGGGTCGCGCAGGCGGCGACCGTTGTACACGGTGCGTTCGAACCGGTGGCGCGCGTTGAGCAGGTTGTTGACCCCGGCGCGCACGGTCAGCCCGAGGACGTCCTTGTTCTCGACGTAGGCCGCGAGCCAGACCGGCCCTTCCCAGCTGCGGTTGATCTCGGTCAGGTAGAAATTGCGCGCGTAGTGCCCGTGCTCGGCGTCCATGCCCCAGGCCCAGGTGCTGCCGGGGATGTCATGGCGCAGGCTGGCCTCGATCCAGCGGTTGCGGGTCCCGCTGATCGCGCGCTTCTCGCCCGACAGCGGATCGCGCACGCTGGTGTCCTCGAACCCCGCGGTCAGATCGAGCTTGGCGCCCTTCCAGCCGATCGGATCGAACTGGAACGTGCTGCGCCACTGCGCGCCGAGCCTGTTCGCCCTGGGCAGGTTGCCGACCGCCTCGCCGTCCTCGCCGATTGGGATGATGTCGACGATGTCCTCGATCAGGTGATAGTAGACCGTCAGCCGCGTCTGGCCCCAGGCGCCGAGCGACTTGCCCGCCTCGACCTCGGCTTCCCAGCTCTGCGGCGGGACGAGGTCGGGATTGCCGGTGTTCTCGCGTTCCTCGCGCAGGTTCGGCTGGGCGAGGAAATCGTAGAAGCTGATCTGGCCGACGCGGCGGCGCAGCTTGAGGCTGAAGTCCCACTCGCGGTCGGGCCGCCAACCGAGCGTGACGCTGCCCTTGGGCCGAAAGAACGTGCTCGGCGGCACGTCGCCATCGACCCGCCCGAGCTCAGAGATCTCAGCGCCCGCGGCGACCTGGAGATCGACCTTCGCGCTCAGCGCGCGGCTCCAGGTGCCGAGGCCTTCGTAGCGCGTCTCGACCACGTGGCCGCTGCCTTCGGGATAGTCGACCGGCTCGAACTCGCCCGAAGGTTCGAGCACGAACAGCGAGCCGCGCTGGTCGAGCGAGTTGTAGGCGCGCTCGAAGGTGAGCTGCCAGTCGTTCTTGCCGCCCTTCCAGCCGTACTCGCCGCGCAGCACGGTCTCGCCGATGCGGCTGTCGCGCAGGAAGCGGATGCCCTCGTCGGGCGCGCCGCTGGCGAACTCGGTGACCTGCACGGTGTCGATGGGTTCATGATCGAAATGCCTGAGCCCGATCAGCTTGAGCGTGCCCGGGCCGACCTTGAACGCATAGTCGGCGTTCACATCGTAGTAGTAGCCGTCGAGCTCCTGCTCGGTGGTGCGCGTGCGCACGTCGCCCCCGATCGGGGTGCGGACCTCGCGCTCGTAGAGCGGGGCCCAGTACGGCGTGTAGGCCAGCGTCAGGTTGCCGAGCGAGGCACCGGCGGGATCGTAGGTGAGCTTGGTCTGGAACGTGGGCAGCCACGATTCCGAGTGGAACACCTGATCGCGGTTCTCGATGCGGTTGCCGACCGGATCGGTTACCGCGATCGGGCCGCCGAACGCGCCGCGCCCGGTCTGGCTGTTGAGCGACAGCGTGTATTCGACCGGCCCGGCCTGGTCGGTGTAGCTGATCGAGCCGCGCGTGAAGTTGGGCTCGGCGTAATGCGCGCGGAAGTCGGGCCGCCATTCGAACTGGCCGCTGCCGGCCTTCTGCTGCGCGACGATCACGTTCGCCACCTGGCCCGACAGGCCGGCGATGCCGAGCGTCGAGGCGTCGACGATCTCGATCCGCTCGACGCTCGCGGCGGCTACGCGGCGCAGCTCGTCGACCGCGCCGCCGGTCTTGTTGGCGATGCGCTGGCCGTTGATCAGCACGTTCTCCGAGGCTTGGCCGAGCCCGCGCTCCTGGTCCGCCTGGCGGATCGTGAAGCCGGGCACCTGGACCAGCATGTCGTAGGCCGTGACGGGCGCGAACCGGGCGAAATCGGCCGGCACGTAGACCTGCTTCCCCTCCGCCGCCGGCTGGTTCGCCGCGGGCGCGGGTGCGTCGGCGGTATCCTGGGCCCATCCGGCAGACGAATACAGCGCGACCCCGAGCGCCAGCGCGCTCGCGTGAAACTTCCAACCCATGGTGATTTACTCAGTCCCTTCCATCCCGCGCATCACGCGGGTCATTCGCCGGGCGTAGTCCGGCGTGACGTCGAGCGCGCGAAACTGGATCGCCTGCTCCATTCCAAGGTTCGGGTAGCCGGCTTCGGCCATGCCCTGCACCCACGCCGCGTCGATCTCGAGCGCGCGGGCCGTGACCAGATCCTCGATATCCTTCGCGACCAGGCCGGCTCCGCGCAGCTCGACCGCGAACGCGGGCGAGACGTCGAGCGCCGAGACGGCCATGAGGTCGTCGGCGTCAGCCAAACGGTAGCCCGCGCGCGACAGGCCATCGACGGAGGCCAGCCTCGCATCGACGAGCGCCAGCGCGAGCATATCCTCGTTGTCCTCGGGGCTCAGGCCGCGCTCGGCGAGCGCGGCGAGGAAGCGCTGGTCGGGATCGAACCGGCAGGTGCCGGCGGCGGCGTGCCCCGCGCCGGTCGCCCGTCCGGTGCAGACGAGCGTGCCAGCCTCGCGCACGAGGCGGAACCCGGTCGCCGCGCCCTGGTCTGGGGGAACCGCCGCGAGCTCGCGCATCACGTCGGGCAGGTCGTTCGGATCGAACATCGAGGTCATCCCCGCGCGCTTCAGCTCGAGCAGCGGGCGGGACTGCGCGTCCGCCGCCGGGCGGTAGCTCCAGGCGATGTCGTCGAGCGGCTCGGAGGCTCCGGCCTCGCCCAAGTCGCGGGCGTAGGCCAGCGTTCCGGCGACGGCGCAGACGGCGAGCGCGGCGATCAGGGGCAGGCGAAGCATGGCGATCCTTTCGGGTTTCGCGGGCAAAGTTCGGGCGTGGCTCGCGAGCGAGCGGTTGGACGGCCGTCTTCGAAATCAGCTGTGGGGGGCGATCAGCTGCCCGGGCCCGGTCCGCGCGCGACCGCAACCGCCATCGCCGTGTCGGGCCCGCGCATGTCGACCCGGCCGTTGGGGCCGATCGCCATCGCGCTCGGGCCATGGCCAATCGGGCCGGCACCCTGCGAGAACAGCTTGCCTTCGACGGCCTCGTCGGGCGTGCGGGTGGACAGGCCCTCGCGGCGCATCCGCTCGACGAAGTCCGGCGTCACACCGACGGCCTTGAGCTCGACCGCCTGCTCGGCGGTCAGTCCGGGGAACAGCCGGCGCATGTCGCGCACGTACTCGGGCGTGATCTGCAGCGCGGCGAGCTCGACCGCATCGTCGATCGCAAGGCCGGGGAACACGCCGCGCATCTGTCCGATGTAGTCGGCCGACAGGCCGATGGCGCGCGCCTCGACCACGTCCTCGAGCGTCGCGTGGGACGAGAAGCGGCGCACCTCGCGCGCGAACTCGGGGGTCACGCCGACGGCCCTCGCGTCGATCATGTCCTCCATCGGGCCCGGAAAGCCCGCCGCGCGCATCGCGTCGACGTACTCCGGCGTGACGCCGACGGCCTTCATCTCGATCAGCCGGTCGGCTTCGGAATCGCCTTCGTCGTGCTCGTCGTGCTCGGCGAGCTCGATCCCCTCGTCGTCGAGCGCGCCGCGGACCGCGGCGGGCACGGCCTCGGCCGCCGCCTGCGCGGCGATCTGGCCGATCAGGCCAGCCTCGTTTCCGAGCGCGGCCAGCGGGGCCTTTTCCTCCGGCTCGGCTGCCGGCTCGAGCGCCGCCAGCGGGCCGGCGAGGCCGAGCACCACGAGCACGCACAGCGCGCCCCAGCCCATATCGACCGGACGGCGCGGCAGGCTCGCGTCGAGCACGCGGGCGATCCGCCGCTTGAGCGAATCCTTCGCCGGCGCGACGCCGTGGGCGGCGAGCAGCAGCGCCTGGTTGTCGTGCCGCGCGGCATTGACCAGCAGCGCGGCGTAATCGGTGTCCTCGACGTCGCTCAGCAGCACCGCATCGTCGGCCGCTTCCTCGCGCAGCTGGTGGCTCTCGCGGGCGAGCAGCCAGACCAGCGGGTTGAACCAGAACACCGCGCAGGCGACGCGTGCCAGCAGCAGCTTGGCCCAGTCGAGCCGCGCGACGTGCGCCAGCTCGTGGGCGATGATCGCCTCGGCCTCGTCGGTCGCCGGGATCACCGCCGGGTTGAGCAGGATGATCGGCCGCATCATGCCCCAGCTGACCGGCGAGTGCAGCTCGTCGCTGACCAGCAGCGCGGTGCCGTGCTTGAAGCCCATGCGGCGCTGCGCCTGCGCCAGCGCGGCGAGCCACGGCGCCTCGACCAGCACATTGGCGCGGCGGTGCATCGCGAACAGCCGGCCGATCGCGATCAGCATCGCCGCCAGCAGCAGCACGAGCGGAACGGCATAAGCCCAGACGGCGAACTCTCCCGGCGACGGGAGAGCCCATTCGGCGTCCGGCGTCGCCGGGCCACCAGCCGCGGGTGCAGCGGGCGGGCTGGTGGCATGCGCGAGCGCGGGCATGTCGACCAGCACCGTGGTGCCGGCCGGCGCCTCGAGCACCGGTGCCGGCAGGGGCACCGGATTCCACGCCGGAGCCATGATCACCGCCGGGATCAGCAGCACCAGCGAGGCGAGGCCGCAGTGCGCGATCCACGAGCGCTCGGCGGCCGAGCGCCGGCGCGCGAGCCTGAGCACGCCGAGCGCCGCACCCGAGAGCACCAGCGATTTCCAGGCGAGTTCGAACAGAAGGGCTGCAGTGATCATGACTTGGCCTTTGCGTCCCTGGCCTGAGCGATCAGGCGTTCCAGTTCATCGAGCTCGCGCGTGTCGAGCCGCTCCTGCATCCCGAGCAGCGCGCTCACCGCGCCGACCGGGGAATCGTTGAAGAAGGTCTTCACCACCTGGCTCAGCGCCGACTTGCGCGCCGCGGTTTCGGCCACGGCCGGCGCGTAGAGGAAGCCGCGCTCGGAGTGCTCGCGGGCGACGAAGCCCTTGTCCTCGAGCCGCTTGAGCATCGCGCGCACCGCCGAGCCGGTGACCTCGTTGTCGAGCGCGTCGCAGATCTCGGTCACGACCGAAGGGCCGCGCTGATAGAGGATGTCGACGATCTGCCGCTCTCTGGGTGGCAACGAACTGAGCATCGACGAATCACCTTCTGCGCTACATTTGTAGCGTCGTGCTACATTTGTAGCGCGAGGTTGGCAACCGCAAAATTCGTCCCCGCTCCGCAGACGGTGGAAACTGTTCGAACCGGCGCGCGACTGGCATCATCGCACCCATGACGGGGGGCACGCACGATCCGGATGGCTCGCTGGTCTCCGCTGCGATCGGCGGCGACCGCGAGGCGTTCGGCGAGCTGCTGCGGCGGCACTACGACCGCATCCACGGTCTCGCCTGGCAGATGACCGGATCGCGCACCGACGCGGACGACATCGCGCAGGACGTGTGCTGCACGCTGGTCGAGAAGATCGCCGGCTTTCGCGGCGAGGCGAAGTTTGCGACCTGGCTGTGCGGGATCGTGTTCAACAGCTGCCGCGACCACCACCGCCGCCGCCGCTCGTTCCAGGGCTTCGCGCA
>DATDLP010000569.1:0-5369 GCA_036519255.1 Croceibacterium sp. | reverse complement strand
GGTCGCTGCCGTGCGCGAGAGCTGGCTGCAGAGCTTGCTGGGCAGCGAGCAGTCGGTGCTCGCCGAGGCCGACGGCACCGGCCATGCCGGCAACTTCGCGCAGATCGCGGTGCCCTCGGGCACGCCGCGCGGCTCCGTGGTCGCGGTCACGCCGCACGCAATCGAGGCAGGCCTTCTCAGATGAGCGAATCCAGCTGGACCGAGCGCCTGTTCGGAGGGTTCCGCAAGACCTCCGAGCGGCTTTCGGAGAACCTCACCGCGGCAGTCAGCACCGCGAAGCTCGACGACGCGACGCTCGATCAGATCGAGGACGCGCTGATCCTGTCCGACCTCGGCCCGAGCGCCGCCGCTCGCATCCGCAACAAGCTCGCCGAGAAGCGCTTCGGCCTGTCGATCACCGAGCGCGAGCTCAAGGAAGCCGTCGCCGAGGAGATCGCCGCGATCCTGCGCCCGGTGGCCAGGCCGCTCGAGGTGACCGCGTTCCCGCGCCCGCAGGTGATCCTCGTGATCGGCGTCAACGGCAGCGGCAAGACCACTACGATCGCCAAGCTCGCGCACCTGTTCCAGGAGGACGATTACGGCGTGCTGCTCGCCGCCGGCGACACCTTCCGCGCCGCGGCGATCGGTCAGCTCGCGGTCTGGGCCGAGCGCATCGGGGTCGACGTGGTCCGCGGCCCGGAAGGCGGCGATCCGGCGAGCATCGTGTTCGATGCCGTCAAGCGCGCGACCGACACCGGGATCGACGCGCTGGTGGTCGACACCGCCGGCCGGCTGCAGAACAAGCGCGAGCTGATGGACGAGCTGGCCAAGATTCGCCGCGTGCTCGGCCGGCTCAACCCCGAGGCGCCGCACGACGTGGTGCTCGTGCTCGATGCGACCAACGGCCAGAACGCGCTGAACCAGATCGACGTGTTCAAGGAGGTCGCCGGCGTGACCGGCCTGATCATGACCAAGCTCGACGGCACCGCGCGCGGCGGCGTGCTGGTTGCCGCCGCCGAGCAGTACGGCCTGCCGATCCACGCGATCGGCGTGGGCGAGAAGATCGAGGACCTGCGCCCGTTCGACCCGGACCTCGTTGCGCGCGTGATTGCGGGAGTGGCGTGATGAGCGAGACGCAGGCGAAAAAACCGAAGTCCGGCTGGCTCAACGTCCTCGTCGACTACGGCCCGCTGCTCGTGTTCTTCCTGACATACCGCACCTTCGCGCCCGAGGGCGAGGACATCGCAGGCGAGATCTTCGCGGTGATCCGCGGCACCGGGGCGTTCATCGTCGCGGCGATCGCCGCGCTCGCGTTCTCGAAATGGTATCTGCGCAAGGTCTCGCCGATGCTGTGGCTGTCGACCGCGCTGATCGTCGGCTTCGGCACGCTGACGATCTATTTCGCCGACGAGTTCTACGTCCAGCTCAAGCCGACGATCATCTACGTGCTGTTCGGCCTCGCGCTGCTGATCGGCTGGTGGCGCGGCAAGGCGCTGCTGAAGACGTTGCTCGAGGCCGCATTCGAAGGCCTGACCGACGAGGGCTGGCTCAAGCTGTCGCGCAATTGGGGCGCGTTCTTTCTCGCACTCGCGGCGCTCAACGAGACGCTGCGCATGACGCTGAGCTTCGGCGACTGGCTTGCGGCCAAATTGTGGGTGTTCCTGCCGCTCTCGTTCCTGTTCACCTTCACCCAGCTGCCGATGCTGTTGCGCTACGGCCTCAACGTCGAGGACAAGACCGAAGTGCTGGAAAACCCGCCTCCCGAATGACCCGGCGCTTGTCGCAAGCCGCCGCTTGGGCCTAATGCAGCTGCAAGGGTTCCAGGGTCTATAGGGGAAGCGCCATGGCAAAATTCTTCGGCAATCTGCATCTCGTGCTTGTGACCGGGCTCGTGCTCGCGATCGTGCTCATCGTATCGTTCAACGGCTGGACCGGAGAGAATCCCGAAGCCATCGCCAACGCCGTGATGCGCTGGCTGCACCTGTTCTTCGGCGTGGTGTGGATCGGGCTGCTCTACTACCTGAACTTCGTCCAGGTGCCGACGATGCCCAAGGTTCCGGCCGAGCTCAAGAAGGGCGTGACCGGCTACATCGCTCCGAAGGTGCTGTTCTTCTTCCGCTACGGCGCGCTGTTCACGGTGCTGACCGGCCTCGCGATCGCCTTTCACAACGGCTACGGCGCCGATGCGCTGACCTTCCGGGGCACGGGCGCCGACGGCATCAACCTGATCGGCATCGGCATGTGGCTAGCGCTGATCATGGCCGCCAACGTGTGGTTCGTGATCTGGCCGGCGCAGAAGAAGATTCTCGGCCTGGTCGAGGCGAGCGACGAGGCCAAGGCCAAGGCTGCGCCTGTCGCGCTGATCGCCAGCCGCACCAACGTGATTCTCTCGCTGCCGATGTTCTACGCGATGGTCAGCGCCAACATGGGCTGACGCGCCGCCAACCGGCTGATGAGAGAGGGGGCGCCGCGAGAAATCGCGGCGCCCCTTCGCGTTTCTCCCTCAGGGGACCTGACGGGACTTGCCCGAGCCGTTTTCAGTGTTTGGCCCTATCAAGCTTGCTGCAATCGGCCGCTAGAGCGGCTGAGCAACCGGATTCCCCCTGGCCTCGGGTCAATTCGCCGTCCGCCCTGCGCCCCAGGATACGGAAGGTAGACCCGAAGCCGCCGGTAGCGCGACGGTGCGCCCTGCCCCTCCGTCGTGCTGCTCGCGGCAAGCGCCGCCTCCCCATTCCGGTTCGCCGGAATGGGGAGGATCGGTGCAAGTCCGAAAAATCGCTAGTCCTGCCCGCCAAGTCTGGAGCGCTTGCGCCCCAGCGGGATGTTCGACACCTCGGCGATTGGTCCGCTGAACTCCTCGCGGTATTGCATCACCTCGAGCACGCGCGTCGGCGGGATCGCACGCTCGAACTGCAAGCCGCACGAGTCCTCGGTCGCCCAGATGACCTTGCACAGCGCGTCGTAGCACAGCCATTCGAGCACCACGCTCGCGCCGGCACGCGGGGGATTGTCGACCTGGACCCGTGCGCCGTGCTCGGACAAGTCCGACATGCAGCCGACCCGGTGGCCCGAGGGCAGCCGAAGCTCGACCGGGCAGTTGACCCTCGAGCGTACCGATGTGCGCCGTTCGGCGACGTCGAATTCTTGTACTTGCGCGTGCAGACCCATGGCCCGATCAATCATGGATCAGGGTTAAGAAGATATGGCCGAACGTAGTTAATCCGCTGGAAACGCTAGATTTCCACTTGGCTACCGAGTTCGACCACGCGGTTGGTCGGCAAGCGGAAGAATTCCATCGGGGTGGCCGCGTTGCGCATCATCCAGGCGAACAGCTTCTCGCGCCACAGCGCCATCCCCGGGTGCTTCGCGGCGATCAGGGTCTGGCGCGAGAGGAAGAAGCTGGTCTGCATCATCTCGAACTTGGCGCCGCACCGCGAGATCTCCTTGAGCGCGGCGGGAACGTCGGTTTCCTGCATGAAGCCATAGTTGAGCACCACGCGGAAGAACCCGTCGCCGATCTCGCTGATCGAGAAACGCTCCTCGGGGTCGACGTAAGGCACATCGGCGATCTTGACCGTGAGCACCACCACGCGCTCGTGCAGCACTTTGTTGTGCTTGATGTTGTGCAGCAGCGCCGAAGGCGTCCCGCTCGCGCCCGAGTTCATGAAGATCGCCGTCCCGGGCACGCGCGCGGTGCTGTTGCGCGCCGACTTGGCGAATATCTCGAGCGGCAGGCCCACCTCGCTCATCCGCTCGCGCATCAGCCTGCGGCCCTTGGCCCAGGTGGTCAGCAATGTGTAGGCGACCGCACCGACCGCCAGCGGGAACCAGCCGCCGTCGGGCACCTTGGTCAGATTGGCCGCGAAATAGGCGCCGTCGACGAGGAAGAAGATCGCCAGGGCCGGCACCGAAAGCCACCACTTCCAACGCCACAACAGCGTCACCAGCACCGCCAGCAGGCATGTGTCGATGAACATCGCCCCGGTCACCGCGATCCCATAAGCGGAGGCCAGGCTCGACGAGTCCTTGAAGAACAGCACCAGCAGGATCACCCCCACCAGCAGGGCCCAGTTGATCGACGGGATGTAGATCTGCCCGTGATGCGCGTCGCTGGTGTGGCGGATCGACAGGCGCGGGACGAAGCCGAGCTGGATCGCCTGGTGGGTGATCGAGAATGCGCCGGAAATCACCGCCTGGCTGGCGATGAACGCGGCGGCAGTCGCCAGCAGGACCAGAGGCAGCCGCAGCGCTTCGGGTGCCATGAAGAAGAACGGATTCCGGATCGCCTCGGCGGCAGAGGCGTCGCCGAGCCCGACGATCATCGCGCCCTGCCCAAAGTAGTTGAGCAGCAAGGCCGGCATCACGAAGCCGAACCATGACAGCCGCAGCGGCCCGCGGCCGAAGTGGCCCATGTCCGAATAGAGCGCCTCCGAGCCGGTCACCGCCAGCACCACCGAACCGAGCGCGAGGAACGCCAGCCACTTGTCGGTGATGAAGAACTGCACCGCGTACCACGGGTTGAATGCCAGCAGGATCTGCGGCGTCTGCGCGATGTGGATCACTCCGAGCACCGCCAGCACGATAAAGTAGGTGATCATGACCGGCGCGAACAGCGTGCCGACCTTGGTGGTGCCGCGCTTCTGCAGCACGAACAGGCAGATCAGCAGCGCGACCGCGATCGGTATCACCCAGTCGGACATTCGCGGATTGACCACTGCCAGTCCCTCAACCGCGGAGAGCACGGAGACTGCGGGAGTAATCATCGAATCGCCGTAGAACAGCGCAGTGGCGAACACCCCCAGCAGGACCAGCAGCCACCCGTACTGCGACCGCCCCATGCGGCGCGAGAGCAGCGCGACCAGCGCGAGCGAACCGCCCTCGCCCTTGTTGTCGGCGCGCATCAGCAGGGTGACGTACTGAATCGCGACGACCAGCGTCATCGACCAGAAGATCAGGCTCACCACACCGAACACGTGCAGATCGTCGAGCGCGAGCTTGTGCGCGCCAACGAACGTCTCGCGAAAGGCGTAGAGCGGACTGGTGCCGATGTCGCCGAAGACGATGCCGATCGCCCCGACCGCGAGCTTGAGCTTGGCGGACTTGCGATCTTCGCCGTGGGTAGAACTCATCGGGATCTGGGGCCCCTGCCGCGACTCAATGGCG
Organism: Croceibacterium sp.; assembly: GCA_036519255.1. Lineage (GTDB taxonomy): Bacteria > Pseudomonadota > Alphaproteobacteria > Sphingomonadales > Sphingomonadaceae > Croceibacterium_A. The sequence continues at coordinate 227 of DATDLP010000569.1, read as the reverse complement.
CGAAGCGCGCGGATTAGGCCTTGCGCCTACGGCTGGCAATGGCCCCTGCGGCGCCATCTTAATTCGGGACGGCCGGCCCGCCGGGCTGCGCCAGCAGCGCATCGAGCCGCTCGAGCCGCAGCGCGAGCACCTCGCGTCCGGCAGCCTCGGGCGCGGCGGATTCGAGCGTCTCGCGCCACAGGCCCGCGGCCTCGCCGAGCCGCCCCTGGCGGATCAGCGCGAGGCCG
>DATDLP010000568.1:0-2712 GCA_036519255.1 Croceibacterium sp. | reverse complement strand
CTTCTGCCCCTGCACGGCCACCGCAGCGCGAGCAGCATCGGCCGCGGCACGGGACTCGGCGGCGCGCGTTTCGGCGAGCTTTGCCAGTCGCTCGCGTTCGGCCGCGGCATCCGCTGCCTGCGCTCGAAGCGAGTCGGCGCTGTTGCGGTCGGCGACCGCCTGCTCGTAGAGCTCGTTCGACTGCTCGCCGAGCTTGGAGGCCATGCCGAGCTGCTGCAGCAGGCTTCTGGGGTCTTGGCTCGAGAACACGAGCTCGGTCGACAGGTCGTTGCCGGCGGTCTTGGCGAGGTGCGCGGCGAGGAGTCCCGCACGCATCTTCGAGATGTCGGCCACTGCGTCGGCCTCGTCGGCCTGGCGGCCGAGGATGCGCTCGCGCTCCGCCGCACGGTCACGTTGATCGATCGCGACGCGCCACGCCTCGTCGGCGATCATGGAGGCCTGCACCGCGGCATCCGCGGTCCGCTGCAACCCGGCGAGCAGGTCGGCGACGCGCGCGATCTCGGCCTGCTTCGTCTGCTCGTTCTGCTTGGCCTGCTCGATCTCGCTCCACGACGGATAGTCGGGCTCGGCCATCTCCGGACCACCGGCTGCGACCACCGACGCGGTGACCGCGCCGATCGCGACCGTCGAGAACACGGTCGCAGGCTTCACGCGCGACACCGGACGGGTGCGATTCTCAACCAAGTCCGACTCCCCTGTCTGCCATGAACGGGATGGGGTTGATGCGTCCGCCGCCGTTGTAGACCTCGAAGTGCAGGTGACATCCGGTGGATGCCCCGGTCGTACCGCTCGAGGCGATGTTCTGGCCCGCCTCGACCCATTGACCGGTGCCCACGAAGGTTCCCCCGGGTCGGATGTGCGCGTACCCCGTCCAGATGCCACCGCCGTGGTCGATCTGCACGTAGTTGCCGTAGGTGCCGGACCAGCCCGCGAAGCGCACCACGCCGCTGTTGGCGGCATAGATCGGCGCGGAGCATCCGGTGCCGAGGTCGACCGCGTAGTGGAACGAGTTCGAGCAGCCGCCGCCCGTGCAGATCGAGCCGCGCGAGCCGTAGCCCGACGTGATGCCACCCCACGCGGGCTTCGCCCATCCCGACGAGGCGACCGCGCCGGGCGAGCCGTTCTTCAGCGCCTCCTGCCGGCGTCGCTCCTCTTCCTCCTTGCGAATGCGCTCGCCCTCTTGGTACGCCGCCGCGGTCTTCGCCTCGGTGTCCCTCAGGAACTTGAGCTGCTGGTCGAGCTCGATCTTCTTCGCCTGCGACTGAGCGAGCGCGGCCTCCGCTGCTGCCTGCGCGGCCTGTGCCACGACGAGGGCCTCCTCGGCGGCGATGCGAAGCTTCTCGCGTTCGGCGCGGGCCACCTCTGCCTGGTCGGCCAGAGACCGGGCGGCGTTCTGCTTCTCGTGCGCACGGTTGTAGATGCCCGACGTGCGCTCGACCATCTTCTCCATGCTGCCGAGCTTGGCGAGCAGCGCCTCGGTCGCCGCCGCGTTGCCCGCGTCGAGGAAGAGGTTCACGCCGACGTCGCCCGTGCCCGCCCGATAGAGCTGTGCGGCAACCTGGCCGGCGTTCTTCTCGGCGGTGACGGCCTCGGCTGCGGAGGCATCGGCCTGCGCCTGGATCTGATCAGCGCGCATCACCGCGTTGTCGAACTTCTGTTGCGCCACGATGAGTTCGTCGGTGCGCCGCTCGGCCTCAGCTCGAGTGATCGCGACGTTGGTCTCGAGTTGGGCGATGAGCGCAATGATCTGCTCAACCGCTGCTGCGCCCGCAGCGGTGTTCGCCTTCGCGGCCTGGAGTTCGTCCCACGTGGGGTAGGTAGCCGCCTGCGCACCGGCGGGTACGGCGACGGCCCCGAGCAGCGCCATCGCAGCGATGGAGATCCCGGCCATTGCTTTGCGCAGGTGGCCGTGCGCGCCGCCCCGGCCCTGGCCCCCGCCGCGGCGGTGGGACGTGCGCGGGCCCGGCGCCTCAGCGTCTCGGCGCAGCGTCGCTCGCCGTCGTCCGGTCGGCCTCAGTTCGGTGGTGCGGTGCATCGTTCCCCGGTCCACGCGGGCTCGGGCCCCGCGCTCCTCGCTCTTTGTCTGCGGGCAGTGGCAGCCCTCACGATAGGGGCGGTATGCATGGATTCCGGGCATTTGGGGCGCGTGTGGCGGATGCCGCGACGCGGGCTCGCGGCATCCCTCATGGCCTGCGATCTGGGGTTGCGACCACCGTTTTGCGATTGCGGCCGATCGCCCGTATGCTTGGCTGTCGGCGGTCGTGCCCCAGGGCAAGACCACCCGGCCCCATCGTTTAGTGGCCTAGGACACCGCCCTTTCACGGCGGCAGCACGGGTTCGAATCCCGTTGGGGTCACACGACGAAGGTCCACTACAATTGAACAGCCCGGTGTCGCAAGACACCATCGAGGCCCTGTAGCGCAGTTGGTTAGCGTGCCGCCCTGTCACGGCGGAGGTCGCGGGTTCAAGTCCCGTCAGGGTCGCTCAGGCGACAAGCCCTTTCCCTTACGAGAGAAGGGGCTTTCTCCTTATCGAGGCGAGTCCTCCGGTTTCGATCGGCGGATGCCCCGAGGCTCTGTAGCTCAGTTGGTAGAGCGTTCGACTGAAAATCGAAAGGTCACCGGATCGATGCCGGTCGGAGCCACCCTGAGAAAGTCCCTGATCAACAAGTATTCTGCTTTCTACACTGGATCAGTTCTGGTGCGGATGAAC
>DATDLP010000567.1:0-4860 GCA_036519255.1 Croceibacterium sp. | reverse complement strand
GATCCAGGGGTTGTTCTCGGCGCGCGAGACGTTCCCCGAGAACCACCCGCAGTTCTCCGGCTTCTTGTCCGCCTGGCGCGACAAGCTGCGCGGGCTGCTCGCCCCCTACGACGCGATCCTCGTCGCCGGAGCGCCGGTGTTCACCTACCACGTCGAGGGCAGCGGCCCGCACTGGCCCGAGCACGCACAACTCATGGCGCTCAGCGACGAGACCAATCATCTCGCCGCGCTCCCGGGTGGCGGTGGTGTGCTCGGCGAAGTCCGCGGCGGGCTCGAAGCGCTCGTCGAGCTGGTGCAGTCTCGCGCCTTCACGGGTACCAGCCACAAGCTGATCGACCCCGAACCGCGCATGACCGCAGCCTATGTGCTCAAGCGCATCGCCGCGCTACGCCCGGTCGAGGCGGTGATCGTCGAGGAAGCCCCGACCGCGCGCGGACCCGAGCACGACACGCTGCCGATCACGCGCGAAGGCGGGTTCTACACGTGCGCCAGCGGCGGCCTCGGCTACTCGCTCCCTGCTGCAATCGGCGTCGCCGCCGGTCAGCCCGACAAGGTCATCGCCATCCTCGGCGACGGCTCGGCGATGTACACGATCCAGGGGTTGTTCTCGGCGCGCGAGGAAGCGGCGAACGTCAGCTTCGTGATCCTCAACAACGGCGCCTACGCCGCGCTGACCGGGTTCTCGGCCGAGTTCGGCATGAACCACGTCCTGGGCTGCGACTTGGCCGGGCTCGACTTCGTCAAGCTCGCCGAAGCGCAGGGCCTGCCGGCGCGGCTGGTTGTTTCGGTCGAAGCGCTCGACGCCATGCTCGCCTGGAGCTTTGCACAGGCGGGCCCGACGCTGCTCGACGTGCGCATCGAGTATGCAATCCACAGCCACTAGGCCCCGGCCCGAGGCGGGTTTTCCCTAGGCACGTTCGGGGCTTCGCCCGAGTTACACCCGCAAGGCCGCGCCATAGGCCTCGTCCCCTGGACACGCAGGGGAACCATCCATGAGGATCAACACCGTCGCCGGCGCATTGCTGCTGGCCGCAAGCTTCACCGCCGCCACGCCCGCGCTGGCGCAAGGCAACGCCTCGCTCGACATGCCGACCGAGCCGCTTACCGCCGAGGCTCTTGAAGGCCTGCGCGCCGAGTTGCGCGCCACGCGCAAGCAGCTGATGGCGCAGAACCTGCATCTGACCGAGGACGAGGCGACCCGCTTCTGGCCGGTGTACGACCGCTACGCGGCCGACCTGACCAAGATCAAGAACGACCAGTACACATTGATCGCCGAGTACGCGAACACCTTCGGCCGCTACAACGACGAGGGCGCGACCGACTTCATCAAGCGCTGGCTCGACCTCGACGTGCGCACGACCACGCTGCGCGCGAGCTATGTCCCGATCGTCGGTCGCGTGCTGCCCGGGGTCAAGGCGACGACCTTCTTCCAGATCGATCGCCGGGTCAGCATGATGATCGACCAGCGGATCGCCGCGATGCTGCCGGTGCTGCAGTTCCAGAGCCAGGTCGCGCGCTGAGCGATCACGCCGGCTAAGGCCAGCCGCCCGCCCCACTCGGGGGATTGCCCGATGGCATCCCCCGGCTGCGCTGACACAAAACTGTCATTCCGGTGGGAGAGTTGCGATGACAGCAGTGGCGGGCAGGGTAGCGAACGGCAAAGCGGACAAGGCGACGAGGGGCAGGCCCGGCAAGAAAGCCAAGGCCCGCAAGGCGGCGAAGGCCGCCAAGCCCGAGAAGCTCGCGCGCAAGGTCTACGACGAGGAGTTGCGCAAGCTCCAGGTCGAGCTGTGCCACATGCAGGAGTGGATCAAGGCCAACGACAAGCGCGTGATCATCATCCTCGAAGGCCGCGACACCGCGGGCAAGAGCGGACTGATCCGGGTGATCAAGGAGCGCGTCAGCAGCCGCGTGTTCCGCGTCGTCGCGCTCGGCTCGCCGACCGAGGATCGACGCGCCAAGCTGTTCCTGCAGCGCTACGCCGAGCAGTTCCCGGTGGCCGGCGAGGTCGTGATCTTCGACCGCAGCTGGTACAACCGCGCTGGGGTCGAGCGGGTGATGGGATTCGCCAAGAAGGACACCGTCGAAGGCTTCCTCGAGAACGTGCCAGGCTTCGAACGCTGGGTGACCGCGGCCGGGGTCATCCTGATCAAGCTGTGGCTCGAGATCGGCAAGGACGAACAGGAGCGCCGGTTCCGCGCGCGGATCGACGATCCGATGCGGCAATGGAAGCTGAGCGGGATGGACCTCGAATCGTTCCCCAAGTGGTACGACTACTCGCGCGCGCGCGACGAGATGTTCGAGGCGACCGACACCGAAAACGCGCCGTGGGTCGTGCTGCCGAGCGACGACAAGAAGCGCGCCCGGCTCAACGGCATCACGCACATCCTCTCGCGCGTGCCCTACGAGAAGATCACGCGCGACCGGGTCAAGCTGCCCAAGCGCTCGAACAAGGGCGCCTACGACGACAGGCTCGACCCGAAGAAGGTGCGGTTCGTGCCGGCGGTGTTCTGACCGCCCGGCCACGCATTACCGCACGCGCCAGACCCACCGCTTGATGCTGCTCGCGTAGCGCGCGCCGGCGCAGACGAAGATCGACCTGTTGAGCCAGTCGTACGGCCCTTCGGGCGCGATGAACTCGGGCACCGTGCGGAAGTAGTACTCGGCCGGGTCGACCTCCTCGCCGCGGCGCAGGCGGTCCATCACTTCGGGTGGGCCGTGGCGCAGGCCCTTGTTGCGCAGCTGGATCAGCGCGCCGTCGTCGGTCTCGATCGCGTAGATCGCGTCGGCCACGGTCACTCCGTCGGGCCGGGTAAGCTGCCAGTCGGCCGAGTTGCCCATCAGCTTGCCGCTGATCTTCGGGCCTTTCACATAGCCGCCCGCGGTGATCGGGATGATCCGCCGCGTGCCGTCGACCACCTTTCCGATCTCGCGCGGTGGCTCGAGGTTACCGCCGGCTTCGTACACGAACTCGAGCTCCGGCTTGATCAACGCACATCTCCGATCGTTACGCGCGCAGGGTACGGCCTCCGGCGCCGGCTGCAAGGGAGGCGACCAGCTTAGCGGTCCGAGGCTTCCTGCCGCAGCGCTCGTGCGGAAGTAATCGCCTCGCGCACGGTGTTCCGCTCGTGGCAGGCGTATTCGTAGATCGCGTAGCCGTCGTCGCGGGTCCGTTCGAGCGCGACGGTCCAAGGGGCGGTGAAGGTGTCCGGATCGTCGTAGGTGACGCGATAGTCGATCGTGTCTGGCCCGGTACTCGTCAGTCGCTCGGTCACCTTCGCCGAGGGACCGACCGGCTGCGTCGCATTGGTGCGCCCCGGGAACGGCCCCGCTGCGCGGCGCAGGGGGTCTGTGGTGACGCTGTCGCCGCTGACCAGGTTGGTCGTCTCGATCACGAGCGTATCGCCGTCCCAGCGCCCCCGGCTGTCACCGTGCCAGGCGCGCACCGCCGGGGGCCAGTGTCCCGGTGAACCGAGCGGAATCACCCGCGTGCCGAAAGTCTCGAGCTGCAGCACGACGTAGCCGGGCGCCTGGAACACGCGGAGGCCGTTGTTGTAGGGCTGCAGCAGCATCACCGCGGGAAAGCCGCGGGTGATGCAGCGCTCGAAAGCGTCGAGGTCGCTGACCCCGTCGACTGCATCGCCCGACTGCCAGGTGGAGCGGCCTTTTGCATAGAGTTCCTGCGCCTGCGGAGTCAGCGGCGGCAAGCGTCCGTCTGCCGGGTCGACCACGAGCGAACTGCGCCGGCCGAGCCGCGAGGTGCGCAGCCAGGCCGCGAGGCCGGCCGAACCGTCGCCGTCGATCTCGACCGAAAACGCAGCGTCCGAGACCTCGGCCGCCACCACCCGCTCGGCGAACTCTTCGTCGGTCAACCAGGCGCGCGTGCCCATGGCTTCGGGCCGCACGAGCGGAATCCGGGCATCGTTGACGTTCTGCATCGGCCATGTGCCACGCAAGTCCGGGTCGCCCCACTGCGTGCGCGCGACGGTGTAGCCGGGCTCGACCACCGGTGCGGCCGCCGGATCGCCGTTCGCGCCATGCGCGGTGCCGGCGTGCAGCGCGGCGGCGCTCACGATCGCGAGCAAAACGACGGGCCCCCTCACCGCACCTCTTCCTCCAGCCATTGCCCGTGCAGGGTACGGTGCCTAGCGTGCCTCGCAAGCGAATCGCACGAAACGTGCGCGGATCGGGATCGAGGAGAACATAATGGCCGCTGACCTTTATGCGGACTACGTCATCGTCGGCGCGGGCAGCGCGGGCTGCGTGCTGGCGGCGCGGCTGAGCGAGAGCGGCGAGCACAAGGTGGTGCTGCTCGAGGCCGGCGGCGACGACCGGCCGCTCAAGGAGCCGGGCCAGTTCCTCTCGAACGTGATGATCCACACGCCGATCGGGTTCGGCAAGACGCTCAACGACCCCAAGGTCAACTGGCTCTACGAGACCGAGGTCGACGAGGGCTCGGGCGGGCGCAAGCACAAGTGGCCCAAGGGCAAGGTGCTCGGCGGGTCGAGCTCGATCAACGGCATGCTCTACGTCCGCGGGCAGTCGGCCGACTACGACGGCTGGGCGCAGATGGGCGCGCGCGGATGGAGCTGGGACGAGGTCCTGCCGTACTTCCGCAAGAGCCAGAACCAGGAGCGCGGCGAGGACGATTTCCATGGTGCGGGCGGGCCGCTCAACGTGTCGGACTTCCCCGAGGAGCACGAGGTTTCGCGCGCGATCGTCGAGGCCTGCGTGCAGGCCGGCATCCCGTACAAGAAGGACCTCAACGACGGGAACCAGGAAGGCTGCAGCTTCTTCCAGATGACCGCCAAGAACGGCCGCCGCCACTCGGCCGCGGTCGCCTACCTGCACCCGGCGATG
>DATDLP010000566.1:0-2867 GCA_036519255.1 Croceibacterium sp. | reverse complement strand
CGCAGCGTGCTGCGGGAATATGAGGTCGTGACGCAGCGCTCGCGCGTGCTGCAGGTGCGCTTCAACCTGGCGCTGTTCGCCATGTCGATCATGCTTGTCGGGCTCGCCGTGTGGTTCGCGCTGCGCTTCGCCGACCGCCAGGTGAAGCCGCTCGCCGAGCTGGTCACCGCCGCGCGCGAGATCGGCGCGGGCAACTACGCCGTGCGCGTCACCGGGCGCACCGGGCCCGATGAGATCGGCCTGCTCAACCGCGCCTTCAACCGCATGACCGAGCAGATCGAGCGCCAGACCGACGCGCTGATCGGCGCCAACCGCCAGCTCGCCGAGCGCCGCGCGTTCATCGAGGCGGTGCTGCAGTCGATCACCGCGGGGATCGTCTCGGTCGACCTCCAGGGCCAGGTCGTGCTGATGAACAGCTCGGCGCAGCACCTGCTGCTCGACCGCGCCGGACCTGCGCCGCTCGGGCTGGAGCTGGCGGAGATCGCACCGCAGATCGCTGCCCTGCTGCGCAGCGGCGCCAGCAGCGGGATCGTGCAGTACAGCAACGGCGGCGACTTGCTGACGCTCGCGGTCAAGGTTGCGCCGGCGGAAGAAGGCTATGTGATCACCTTCGAGGACATCACGCGCCAACTGCTCGACCAGCGCCAGGCCGCCTGGTCCGACGTCGCCCGGCGCATCGCGCACGAGATCAAGAACCCACTGACGCCGATCCAGCTCGCCGCCGAGCGGCTCCAGCGCCGCTACGGCAAGCATATCGAGCACGACGGTGAGCTGTTCCAGGAGCTGACGGCGACGATCGTCCGCCAGGTCGGCGATCTGAGGAAGATGGTCGACGAGTTCTCGTCGTTTGCGCGGCTGCCGAAGCCCGTGTTCCGCGCCGAGGATGCGGTCGATCTTGTGCGGCAGGCGCTGTTTCTGCAGGAGGTCGGGCATCCCGAGATCGCCTATCGTTTCAGCGCGCCGGACGAGGTTCCGAAGATCGAATGCGATCGTCACCAGTTCGGCCAGGCGATGACCAACGTGCTCAAGAACGCGGCCGAGGCGGTCGACGCGCGGCTGCGCGATGCGCCGGCCGATTACCGCGCGAAGATCGCGGTGGAGGTCGAGGTCGACGACCGGTTCCTCACCGTCTGCGTGACCGACAACGGCGTCGGTCTGCCGCAGGAAGGCGTGCGGATCATGGAGCCGTATGTGACGACGCGCGAGAAAGGCACCGGGCTCGGCCTGGCGATCGTCAAGAAGATCGTCGAGGAGCACGGCGGCGAGCTCAATTTCACCGGCGCCCCCGGCGGCGGCACCCGCGCGACGCTTCGCTTCGCGCGCGAGCCGATGGCGGCGGGCGCCGGCAGCGAGGCGGCGGAATGATACGGATGGAGATTGGTTGATGGCACTCGACATCCTGGTGGTGGACGACGAACAGGACATCCGCGAGCTCGTCGCCGGCGTGCTTTCGGACGAGGGTTATGCCTGCCGCACGGCGGGGGACAGCGCGACGGCGCTGAGGCTGGTCGACGAGCGGCGACCGAGCCTCGTGCTGCTCGACGTCTGGCTCCATGGCAGCCCGATGGACGGGCTCGAGGTGCTCGATGCGATCAAGCAGCGCGAGCCGCAGCTGCCGGTGATCATCTTCTCGGGGCATGGCAACATCGACACCGCGGTCTCGGCCGTCTCGCGTGGAGCGGTCGACTTCATCGAGAAGCCGTTCGAGGCCGAACGCCTGCTGCTGCTCGTCGCGCGGGCCACCGAAACCGAGCGCCTGCGGCGCGAGAATCTCCGGCTGCGCGACGGCGCCACGCTGGCCGAGGAGTTCACCGGCAACTCGGGCACGATCAATCAGGTCCGCGCCACGCTCAAGCGCGTCGCCAACACTGGCAGCCGCGTGCTGATCAGCGGTCCCGCCGGCTCCGGTAAGGAAGTCGCCGCGCGGCTGTTGCACAGCTGGAGCCCCCGCGCCGACAAGGCCTTCGTGACGGTCAATTCGGCTCGGATCACCCCGGAGCGCTTCGAGCAGGAGCTGTTCGGCGAAGAAGCCGACGGCAAGCTCGTGCGCGCCGGCCTGCTCGAGATGGCCGACGGCGGCACGCTCTACCTCGACGAGGTGGCGGACATGCCGCTCAACACCCAGGCGCGGATCCTGCGGGTGCTGACCGAGCAGAAGTTCGTCCGCGTCGGCGGCGTGCGCCAGATCGGAGTCGACGTGCGCGTGGTCTCGTCGACCGCGCGCGAGCTCGAGAAGGAGATCGTCGAGAAGCGCTTCCGCGAGGATCTGTTCTACCGGCTCAACGTGGTGCCGGTCACCGTGCCCTCGCTGGCCGAGCGGCGCGACGACATCCCGCCGCTGGCCGACCATTTCTTCACGCGCTACGCGCGCGAGCAGGGCATGCCCGCGCCCGAGCTCTCGCCCGAGGCGATCGCGGCGCTGCAAGCGTACGACTGGCCCGGGAACGTGCGCCAGCTGCGCAACGTGGTCGAGCGCACGGTGATCCTCGCGCCGCGCGACCGCATGGCGCGGATCGAGCCGGACATGCTGCCGTCCGAGATCACCGGCGACGTGGCGGACAGCGGGGCCGGCATTTCGACGCTGATGGGCGTGCCGCTGCGCGAGGCGCGCGAGAGTTTCGAGCGCGAGTATCTGCGCATCCAGATCCGGCGTTTCTCGGGCAACATCTCGAAGACCGCCGGCTTCATCGGGATGGAGCGCTCGGCGCTGCACCGCAAGCTCAAGCTGCTCGGCATGAGCGACCGCGAGGCCGGGATCGAGAAGGAGTGAGCGCGGGGAACCGCGCCGATCGAAGAGGAATTGGGCAAATGGTATTTGCGCATTTGGACAGCCGCACCTAGAATCAGCCAACAGACCAATCCGGCCG
>DATDLP010000565.1:0-9938 GCA_036519255.1 Croceibacterium sp. | reverse complement strand
CTTCCGTCCGGGCGTGGCCGAGCGGCTCGGGGTCGGGCCGGAGCGGTTGCAGGGAATCAACCCGCGGCTGATCTACTGCGGCATCTCGGGCTTCGGCAACGACGGCCCGTGGAAGGACCGGCCGGCGTTCGATACCGTCAGCCAGGCGGTCACCGGGTTCCTGCGGCTGCTCGTCAATCCGGCGAATCCGCGCGTCGTCGGCCCGGCGATCGGCGATGCAGTGACCGGGTTCTACGCCGCCTTCGGCGTGCTCGCGGCGCTCTACGAGCGAGAGAAGACCGGCAAGGGGCGGCTGGTCGAGACCTCGATGTTCGAGGCGATGAGCCACTTCAACATGGACGACTTCACCCATTACCTGTCGGAGGGCGAAGTGATGGGGCCGTCATCGCGGCCGCACGTCAGCCAGAGCTACGTGTTCCAGTGCGCGGACGGGGGCTGGATCGCGCTGCACATGTCGAGCCCGCCGAAGTTCTGGGAGAACCTCGCCGAGGCGGCCGGCCAGCCGGACATGCTCCAGCGTCCCGAGTTCGAGAGCCGGCCGGCGCGGATCGCCAACTACGAGAAGGTGGTCGAATTCCTCGCACCGATCTTCGCGCAGCAGCCGCGCGCGCACTGGGAGCAGCGGCTGGCCGCGCTCGAGGTGCCGCATTCGCCGGTCTACACCTCGAAGGAGGTGGTCGAGGGCGAGCTGGCACAGCACCACAAGCTGGTGGTCGAAGGCGAGGGCGCGCGGGGAACGTTCCGCACCGTGCGCTTCCCGGTGCGGTTCGACGGGGAGATCGAGGATTCGGTCGTGCCGCCGCCGGAGCTCGGCGATGCCAATGCCGAGCTGCTGAAACGGTAGAATTGCGCGACCCCGCAGGTTTGTTAGACTGAGCAACAATCACGCGGCCGCGCAGGAGTCGGACCGCGACGGGAGACGTACGATGAGCAAGTTGCCCAGCCGGCTGCACCACACGGCCTACGTGACCAAGGACCTCGAGGCGACGCGCCACTTTTACGAGGACGTGCTCGGGCTGCCGCTCATGGCGACCTGGTGCGAGAAGGACTTCCTGTTCGGCAAGGACCGCACTTACTGCCACTGCTTCTTCGGCATCGGCGACGGCGGCGCGCTGGCGTTCTTCCAGTTCGCCGACCCCGAGGACCAGGCGCAGTTCGGGCCCGAGATGCCGGCGACCCCGTTCGTCCACCTCGCGCTCAACGTCGACCAGGCGACCCAGGCCGAGCTCGAGGAGCGGATCAAGGCCGCCGGGCTCGAGGCGACCTACACGCTCGAGCACGGCTACTGCCGCTCGGTCTACGTGGTCGATCCCAACGGCATGACGGTCGAGTTCACCTGCGACGATCCGCGCGCCGAAGCCGGCGACGCCTACCGCCGCTCGATTGCGCATGCCGAGCTCAAGCGCTGGCTCGCCGGCGACCACTCGACCAACAACGACTTCCGCCACGAAGAAGCGGCCTGAGCCGCCCCCCGCCCACACATTCGCGTCATCCCGGCGAAGGCCGGAACCTCGTGCCGCAATCGGTATGCGCCCCTGCACGAGGTCCCGGCGTCCGCCGGGATGACGAGACACGAGAGGAAACCCGAATGCTGCTCCCCACTTCGCTGGTCGGTTCCTACGCCCAGCCCGACTGGCTGATCGACCGCGAGAAGCTCGCCGGCCGCTTCCCCCCGCGCACCCGCATGACCGAGCTGTGGCGCGTGCCCGGCGAATACCTCGAGCAGGCGTGGGACGACGCGACGGTCTACGCCATCGCCGAGCAGGAGCGCGCCGGGCTCGACATCATCACCGACGGTGAGATGCGCCGCGAGAGCTACTCGAACCGCTTCGCGACCGCGCTCGACGGGGTCGACCTCGACAACAACGGCACCGCGCTCGACCGCAGCGGCGAGCCGGTGCCGGTGCCGCGCGTGACCGGCGACATCAAGCGCCGTCACGCTGTGCAGGTGCGCGACGTGCAGTTCCTGCGCGAGCACGCTTCGCCGGGGAAGCAGATCAAGATCACCGTGCCCGGCCCGTTCACGATGAGCCAGCAGGCCCAGGACGATTATTACGGCGACGGCGAGGCGCTTGCGCTGGCTTATGCCGGCGCGGTCAACGAGGAGATCAAGGACCTGTTCGCCGCCGGGGCCGACGTGGTCCAGCTCGACGAGCCGTACATGCAGGCGCGGCCCGACAAGGCGCGCGCGTTCGGGCTCAAGGCGCTCGCGCGCGCGCTCGAGGGGGTCGAGGGGACGACCGCGCTGCACATCTGCTTCGGCTACGCGCACCTAATCCACGAGCGGCCGGAGGGTTACAGCTTCCTGCCCGAGCTCAGCGCCAGCGGGGTTTCGCAGATCTCGCTCGAGACCGCGCAGTCGCACCTCGACACCTCGGTGCTGACGACGCTGCCGGGCAAAACGATCATCCTCGGGGTGCTCGACCTGTCGACGCACGAGATCGAGACGCCAGAGGTGGTCGCCGAGCGGATCGGCCGCGCGCTTCCCTACGTGCCGCCCGAGCGGATCATCATCGCCCCCGACTGCGGGCTCAAGTATCTCCCGCGCGAGGTCGCCTTCGGCAAGATGAAGGCCATGGCCGAAGGCGCGAAGATCGTTCGCGAACAGCTGGCGTGAGCTTCCGCACCAGCCACACCGGCAGCCTGCCGCGCCCGGACGACCTGCTCGCGCTGATGTTCGCCCGCGAGGGCGGCGAGGCGGTCGACGAAGGCGTGCTCGACGCGGCGATCGAGCGCGCCACGGCCTACGTGCTCGACCGGCAGAAGCAGGCGGGGATCACGGTGATCGGCGACGGCGAGATGTCGAAGCCGAGCTACGCGACCTACATCAAGCATCGCCTGTCAGGCTTCGGCGGCGAGGCCGGGCAATACGAGTTCGAGGATCTCGAGCAGTTCCCCGGCGCCAAGGCTCGGGTGTTCGGCGACGCCGGCCGCGCGCGCCGCACGGCCCCGGCGTGCACCGCGCCTATCGGGCTGATCGACATGGACGCCCCCCGCGAGGACGCCGAGCGGCTCAACCGGCTCGCCGGCGGGCACGAGACCTTTATGAGCGCGGCCTCGCCCGGGGTGACGGCGCTATTCTTTCCCAACCAGTACTACGCCAGCGACGAAGAGTACGTGTTCGCGCTCGCCGAGGGCCTGCGGCACGAATACGAGACGATCGCCGACGCGGGGATCACGCTGCAGGTCGATTGCCCCGACCTCGCGATGGGGCGGCACGTGCAGTTCACCCACCTGTCGCTTGAGGAATTTCGCAAGCGGATCGGCATGAACGTGGCCGCGCTCAACCATGCGTTGCGCAACATCCCGGCCGAGCAGCTGCGGATGCACTTGTGCTGGGGTAACTATCCGGGCCCGCACACTTGCGACGTCGACCTCGGCGACATCGCCGACATCGTGTGGAGCGCGAAGCCGCAGACGGTCCTGCTCGAAGGGGCCAACCCGCGCCACGCGCATGAGTTCGCGTGGTTCGAGCAGCACGAGCTGCCCGAGGGCAAGGTGTTGTGCCCGGGGATGATCGAACCGCAATCGCCGTACGTCGAGCATCCCGAGCTCATCGCACAGCGTATCGGCCGCTACGCCGACTTGCTGGGCAAGGAGCGGGTGATGGCCGGGGTGGACTGCGGCTTCTCGGTTCACGCGGGGAGCGGCAACCTCGATCCCGAAGTGGTCTGGGCCAAGCTCGCCGCGCTCGCGCAGGGCGCCGAGATCGCCAGCGCGCGCTACCGGTAGCGGTCAGCGCGTCGGCTTGGGCCGCAGCAGCAGCGTCAGGCCGCCGAGCACGACCGCAAACAGCGCGGCCATGGCGGCGACGATCAGCGTGACGAACGGGGCCATCGTCTCGTTCAGGCTCCAGCCGGTGCGCTCGGCTTCGAACCAGCCCCAGGCCGCAGCCACCACGCTGACCGCCAGCATCACGCCGCAGACCTGCAGCGTGCGGCGCGGATTGCGCAGCGCGATCGCGCCCTTTGCCCGGCGGGCCTCGAGCGCGGGCGCAAACTGCAGGTAGGCCTTGCGCGCCGGCACTTGCGCGACCTCGGGAACGGGGATGCGCAGGCAGGTGTACTGGATGCCGCCGTAACGGCCGCGCGGATAGGCGAGCAGGAATTCGAGGCAGTCGGGCGGCCGGCCGGGGGCGGCCGAGTTGTCGAGCCAGCCGATCGAGCGCAGCTCGGGCAGGCCATGGATACGCAGCACGTGGTAGGAGCCGTCGACGATCAGCGCCTTCTCGCCGACGATGACCTCGACGCCCTCGGGTGGGGTCGTCTTGCGCACCCACAGGTCGTTGACGAGGAACTGCGGGTCCGACGCCTCGCGTGCGGAATCGGCCGCGCGGTACTTCTCCCAGTCGAGCGCACCGATGTGCCAGCGGGCGACGAGGCCGATGCCGGCCTCGAGCCTCGCCATTCCGCGCACGTGGAACAGCGACTGCACCAGCCACAGCGAGCAGGCGAACGCCGTGAGGCCGCCCCCCACGACCATCAGGCCGGGCACCCAGTCCCCGCCGAGCGGCACGTGGTGCTCGACGCCGAACCACGCGAAGGCCAGCCCGAGCGCGACGAGGCTGGCAAAGATCCTGGCCTTCCGCGATGGATTGCGCATGGACTTGTCCCCCGCGAGCCGGCCAGGTTCGCAGAATGCGTGGCCAGCCGCTGGTAAGCAAGCGCCGTCCTCGCTAGTCCTCGCGGAGTTGCGGGTGTGGCGGAATGGTAGACGCCGGGGACTTAAAATCCCCTGAGCCTTGCTCGTCCGGGTTCGAGTCCCGGCGCCCGCACCACTGGGAGGTCTGCGATTTTTGCGCCTGTTAGGCTGCGTCCTTCGTCTCGTTCGCCAGGACCGAGTGTAATTCTGGCGTAATCCGTATGACGCAAAACGTGGGGCGTAACCTTCGCGGGCTCCGCTTCGCTCGCTCGACCGTCCGGCGGAACTGCCTAACCATATCCTGGCGATACGGGTGCCTGGCATCTGCGCGCGCCGTGGGGAACGCGTAATCGAGCCTTCTGCTCCAGATCGGCCCCGACGGAGGACGCATGCTGCTGCATGGAACTTAACATGGCTCTATGGACTTGGTCATTGCACAGCCAAGCTCGTCCGTCGGCTGCCGACCCCATCGCGTCACGCACGTTCTGCCGTCGTGGCTGGCGAACTCGAACGGACGCAAAGTCGTGGCGGCAGCTCGTATCCACGCGGCGGGTCCACTCGCGCCTCGTCTAGCATTGTTCGGCAGCAGCGGTGCAATCGCCTGCCTGCTTGAAATCAGTCAGATCGTGTTGACTGATGCTTGTCCTTTCAAAAATCGGATCGAGTGGTCTCAGGATTCATGGCCTAACGCCCGGCTCTGTCCAGCTAGCCTCCAATGGTGTCCTGAAGCATTGCGCAAGCGTTACCCCCAAAGCAGAGTCTAGCGGATCGATTCCGTGCCACCACATAGGCGGAATGTATAAAACATCTCCAGGCTCTAGCTCAGCTTCAAATTTCTCGATTTGCTTTCCAGAAGGAAAGTAGCACGAGGCAGATTCTAGATGGTGGAAGTTCGCTTCAATTGTTTCGGCATATTGCCACCAATGTTCAAGATCCGGTCTGAAAAGGGAAACTCGCTTTCGACCAAGTAGCTGTGTTGTAAGTGTCTCATCAGCAGAATGGTAATGCCACTCAGTGCAAGCATTCTTATAGATAAAGATGCGGCGGGGCGGATAAACTCGTGGCCGCAAGGCGCTGGCTTCCGGAAGAAACCCGTAAAGACCCAAGTCACCTTCCCACCCCTGCGGAACAGGCCCCGCGGGAATCGAAAATGTACTATCAGGAGACGATTCCCTCATCTCCTGTATGCATTCGTCTAGTTTCCCTTCTTCCAATGCATATCGAAAAAAAGGCCCCAGCGGAACAGGATTGTATGTCCTCGCAAACCGTATTGGCGTATTTGGCGAGATCGCCTCGAGATAACCCTCGTCTTTCCACTTCTCAACAGCCGGCCAGTCTTTAACGGCGGCGCGAACTATCACCGGCTTCTGCTTACAAACAAACTCACTCCAAAACTCTCCTGTTTGAAGCTCATCAGCCCGCCGCGTATCGAGTGCAGAGCGAACTCCAGGAATAAGGTCTATGATCCGCATGACCATTCGATTCGCTCCGAACGTTACTCGCCACAGGCACCCCGGTGCTCGGCCCTTCGACGTGAAAATCACCGGTGGAGTCGCAATCGTCAAGCAGGAAGCGTTAGGCTTCGGCACTTCTGCTCAGATGCTTTGGGTCGAGCCAAGCGCTTGAACATCGGGTGAGGGCTATGTGAAGCAAACTGGCTGACCTGATCCCGGCTCACCAAGTGCGCGGCTATCGCCATCGACCTGGTGAAGAATGCGGCGGCAAATCGGCAGCTACTGTCGGAAAAGGCGCTCGGGCCAGGACGTAGTTGGAACATTGACGCGCCCTTCTGCGACGCCCTCGTAAGTGGCCGCATGGTCGCCAGAACCCACCTCACATGAATTGCACGGGCTTTTCGGGAGTGTTCCGGGCTTAAGTGGGCTTCGAGATTCTCCGAAGCGGCAATGGGTTAGTATCCCATTGCCCCTCTTCGGCAGTTCCGGAGAGCAGACCCAAAATCCCTTGGCCTTGGCCTTGCCCGTGCCGGTTCGAGTCCGGCCATCCGCACCTCAGCCTCGCCCCGGGCCTGCGCAGAACTGCCTAGGTCTGCCCAAGGAATTCGTTGGATACCCGCGGGCTAGCCACCGGCTTCCGCCGCGCCGCAAGGGCGCGCGGCCCGTCCTCGGGCGCGCAGGCACGCAGTTAGGCATTCCGCAACCAACATGGCGCAGAATCAGGACCGTTCGAAACACTGGGCGAAGGTGGGGACCTTCCGTCCGCAGACGATTGGGGGCGTGATGCGCGAGGCCGTGCGCCGGGACGAGGCTTCGCCCGAGATCCCGTCGGGCGAGACCGGCGCGGACCAGCGGTCCGCGGCGCGCTTCACGCTGCTCATTCGCGCGGCCAAGCTGACCACCGCCGATGCCGAATACCTGTGCGTGGTGCGCGACGCATCGGAGACCGGGGTCAGAGTGCGGCTGTTCCACCCGCTTCCGCCGGACGTCGAGCTGACGCTGGAAATGCCCAACGGCGACCGCCACCCGCTCGAGCGCGTGTGGGACGACGAAGACAAGGCCGGCTTCCGCTTTTGTCAGCCGGTCGAGATCGGCCGCATCGTCGAGACGCGAAGCGCGTTTCCCAAGCGTCCGCTGCGCGTGCGCCTCGACGTTCCCTGCCAGCTCGTTGTCGGCGACCGGCGGGTGCGCGCGACGATCGCCAACCTCTCGCAGCAGGGTGCGCTGGTCCGCACGCAGGAACACCTCTCGCTGATCCAGCGCATCCGGATCGAGGCCGATGGGCTGCCCGAGATCGGCGCGAGGGTCCGTTGGCGGCGCAACGAGCACTACGGGCTGAGCTTCGAGGACATGTTCCAGTTCGCCGAGCTCGCCGCGCTGGCGTTCGATCTTCAGCGCAACGCCGCGTCGAAGGCGCCCGCGTCAGCGCAGGCGCATTGAGGCCTCAGGCCGGGCGGAACCGCATCGCCAGGCCGTTCATGCAATAGCGCAGCCCGGTCGGCCGCGGACCGTCGTTGAACACGTGCCCGAGATGGCCGCCGCAATCGGCGCAGTGCACTTCGGTGCGCGGATAACCGAGCTTGTAATCGGTCGAGGTGCCGACCGCGCCGGCCAACGGGCGATAGAAGCTCGGCCAGCCCGTGCCGCTGTCGAACTTGGTGGTGCTTGCATAGAGCTCGTTGCCGCAGCCGGCGCAGAGGAACGTTCCCGCACGCTTCTCGTGGTCGAGCGGCGAGCTGAAGGGACGCTCGGTGTTTTCCTCGCGCAGCACGCCGTAGACCGCGGGCGTCAGCCGGCGGCGCCATTCGGCATCGGTGTACGCGACCTTGAAGGTCTTGGCCTCGGCCGGGCTGCCGCACGCAGCGAGCACCGGCACGGCGACGCCGGCGGCGAGCCAGCCGAGCGCGCCTCTGCGATTGATCGGAGCGGATTGCGGTCGATCGAACATGGTCTGGACCCTACCTCGACAGCTGCGAACCTGAGCTGAACGATTTAGGCCCGCGCGGCTGCATCCGCAACCGGCGCCGCGGCGCCTCGCCAGAACCTGCGCCGGCTTGCGCCCTGCGGGCCGGACTTCATCACGCGCTTGCGGAACAGCGCAGCGCCGAACCGGATCGACAGCAGCACGCAGGTCAGCTGCCACGCGAGCGCGATGGCGTGCGGCCAGACCGCTTCGTCCTGCGCTGCGCGCGCCAGCATCGCGAACGGCGAGCTGAACGGGAAGGCCATGGCGGTCCATTCGAGCCAGCTGCCGCGCTCGCTCACCGCCAGCGTGGCGAACAGGAACAGGAACACCTGCAGCATCGTCACCGGCATCGACAGCGTCTGCACCTCGCGCACCGTCGTCGCGAGCGAGCCAATCGCGAGGAACACCGATCCAAGCAGCAGGTAGCCCATCGCGAAATAGGCGAGACCAAGCGCGAAGAACAACGGCCAGCCCACGCCCGGGACCGGCAGGTTGCTGAGGTTGAGCGCGCCGCCGAACATGCCCTCGATCCCGGGCAGCCCCATGATCCCGCCGATCACCGCGGTCCACACCGAGATGCCGACGAGCGAGATCGCCAGCATGGCGAACAGCTTGCCGAGGAACACCGCATCCATCGGGATCGCCGCGGCGAGGATCTCGATGATCTTGTTGGCCTTCTCCTCGACGAGGTTCGACAGCACCATGCCGGCGAGCAGCATTGTCAGCAGGAACAGGATCACCTGGCCGGCCTGCGCGGTGCGCATCCGCCCGCGGGTTTCGCTGGCGCCGCTGGCGGCGACGGTTTCGGTCTGGACCTTGGGATAGACCGAGGGCGCCGAACGGTCGGCGGTCGCGGCGATCAGCGAGACAGGGCCGGCCCACCACTGGCGCTCGGGCGTCGCGGTCAGCACCGGCGCACCGGGCGTGCCGGTGATCACCCCGCCGAGATTGCCCTCGCGCCGCTCGAGCACTGCGTGCGCATCGAAGCGCTCGCCGGGATCGAGCCGCTCGAGCACGACCATCTCGGGCACCGACGATCCGAGCGGGCCGGCCAGCGCCCGGCGGGCTGCGAGCATGCGCTCGACGTCGCCGGCCTGCATCGCGATGCCGACCTGGGGCGCGACCGCCGTGCGCTCGACGCGCTGGCCGATCCCGCCGGCGAGCGTGCCGACGATCAGTGGGAACAGCGGGCCGAGCAGAAAGAAGATGAATGCACGGCTGAAGAGGATGGCGGTGAAGTCGCGCCGGGCAATGACCCACGCCGCGCTCAGCAACGGAAGCCGTTCGCCTTCGACCTGTCGAACCGTCATTGCTGGGCCTCCCCAGCTTCCAGCGCCTTTGCCGCCGCCTCGCCGGCGATCGCGACGAACGCGTCGTGCAGCCCCGCGCGCTCGATCGACAGCGACAGCACCCCCGCATCGCCTTCGATCAGCGCGCGCAGCAGCGGCTCGATGCCGCTTTCGGGCAGCGGAAAGTACCAGAACGAGCCTTCGTGGCGCGCCGATGCGGGCAGCGCCGCTCGCCAGGGGCCGTCAGCATGGCGGGTCTCGAGCCTCACTTGCGCCGGAATGCGGTCGCGCGCGGCGTCGACCGAGCCGGCGGAGGGCACCTTGCCCGCGGCGATGATCGCCACGCTGTCGCACAGCCGCTCGGCGTGCGCGATGACGTGAGTCGAGAAGATCACCGTGGTGCCTTTCTCGGCCAGGCTGCGGATCAGCTGCTCGAGCTTGCCCTGGTTGATCGCGTCGAGCCCCGAGAACGGCTCGTCGAGGATCACCAGCCTCGGCTCGTGCACCAGCGAGCCGAGCAACTGGACCTGTTGCGCCATGCCTTTCGACAGCTGGCGGATTTGCCGGTCGGGCGGCAGGCCGTTGCTT
>DATDLP010000564.1:0-2218 GCA_036519255.1 Croceibacterium sp. | reverse complement strand
TTGTTGTGATAGTACTTGAGCGGGTCGGTCACCGATTCCGGCACCACGATCGAGCCCGCGAAATGCATGATCGCTTGCGTGCCCTGCTCGGCGAAGATGCGCGCGAGCAACTCGGCGTCCTCGATGTCGCCCTGGTAGAGCGGCACGCCCTCGGGAACGGCGAAGCGGAAGCCGGTCGACAGGTTGTCGATCACCGCCACGGGCCAGCCGCGATCGCGCAGCGCGAGCACCGCGTGGCTGCCGATATAGCCGGCGCCGCCGGTGACGAGCACAGAGAGAGGAGCAGTCATGCCGCGGTGCTAGGACACGCCGATTGTGCAGTGCAACGATTAATGCGCGCGCCGGCGCAAAGGTGTATGCAACTTGCGGCCGGCTCAAACGTTTGAGGGACCATGCGAAACCTGCTCCGCCCGAGTGCCATCGCCGCAGCCGTTCTGCTGGCGGGCTGCACCAGCACCTACGTCTCTCCGGTCGAGGTCACGCGCTTCACCGGCACTCAGCCGCAACTGCTCGGCTCTGGCCCGATCACGGTGCAGACCGGGGCCGGCGCGCCGGCAGATTCGCTCGAGCTCAACGTGTTCCGCGACGCGGTTGCACGCGAGTTGCAGGAGCAGGGCTACGTGATCATCAACGGCGAAGCGCCGCAGATCGCCGAAGTGACGATCGACCTGGCGGTCGAGCAGCCCGGCTACCGCAACTCGCCGGTAAGCGTCGGCGGTGGCGTCGCGGGCGGCTCGTACGGCTCGAGCGCCGGGGTCGGAGTCGGCATCGACCTCACCCCGCGCCCGTCCGAGCGGCTGCACCGCGAGCTGCGCGTGATGATCAAGCCGGCGCAGGGCGGCACCGCGCTGTGGGAAGGCCGTGCACGGTTCACCGCCTCGACCAACAGCAGCTTCGCCGACACCCAGGCCGCGGCGACCAAGCTGGCCGACGCGTTGTTCGGAGGGTTCCCCGGCCATTCGGGAGAGACTATCGAAGTCGAATGAGCGATATCCTGATCGACGCCGCGTTCGACAGCGGCAACATCGAAGTCCTCTCGGTCGACGGCACGTCTGCCAGGCTGCGCATCCCGCGGGACAACCAGTCCGAATTCTACCAGTGGTTCCACTTCCGCGTCGCGGGGGCCGAGGGACGCGAGCTCGAGCTCAAGATCGGCGACCTCAACGGCTCGGCCTATCCCGACGGCTGGCGCGGTTACCGCGCCTGCGTGTCGGAGGACCGCAGCTGGTGGGGCCGGACCGACACGAGCTTCGACAAGCACGAGGACGGCGGCACGCTGACGATTCGTCACGCCCCGGCGGGCGACCTCGCGTGGTTTGCCTACTTCGCGCCCTACTCGCTCGAGCGGCATCACGATCTCGTGTCCGAAGCCGCGGCGAGCGAAGGCGTCAGCTATCGCCGGCTCGGCCACAGCCTCGACGGACGGCCGATCGACTGCCTCGAGCTCGGCGAGGGCAACATTCCGGTATGGCTCTACGCGCGCCAGCATCCGGGCGAGAGCATGGCCGAATGGTGGATGGAAGGCGCGCTCGAGGCGCTGTGCGATCCGGCCGATCCGGTGGCGCGCGTGCTGCGGCAAAAGTGCCGCCTGCACGTGGTGCCCAACTGCAATCCCGACGGGTCGTATCGCGGCCACCTGCGGACCAATGCCGTCGGGGTCAACCTCAACCGCGAATGGCACGCGCCGAGCGCCGAGCGCTCGCCCGAGGTGCTGGCGATCCGCAACGCGATGGACGAGAGCGGCGTGCGCTTCGCGATCGACGTGCACGGCGACGAGGCGATCGCAGCCAACTTCCTCGCCGGGTTCGAAGGCATCCCGTCATGGAGCGAGGCGCTTGGTGCCGAGTATGCGCGCTTCCGCGCGATCCTCGAACGCCGCAGCCCCGACTTCCAGACCGCCAAGGGCTACGGCGTCGCGCCCCCGGGCAACGCCAACCTGTCGATGAGCACCAACCAGCTCGCCGAGCGCTACGGCGCCTGCGCGATGACGCTCGAGATGCCGTTCAAGGACAACGACGACCTGCCCGACCCCGACCAGGGCTGGAGCCCCGAGCGCAGCAAGCTGCTGGCGCGGGATTGCCTCGCGTCGCTGGCGGAGTGGCTGGAAGGCTAAGCCTCAGCCGCGCGTGCCGGTGACCGGGATCTTGCCGAACTCGCCGGTGTCGACTTCGGCAGTCAGTTTGTCGCCGTCAACGGTACCCGTGTAGGTGAAGTTCAT
>DATDLP010000563.1:0-5386 GCA_036519255.1 Croceibacterium sp. | reverse complement strand
CCTGGCGATCTACGGCCTGTTCTGGGTCATGAGCGCATTCCTGCTGCTGCCGTTCGGGGTCAGGACCCACGACGAGGCCGGCATTTCCAAGATCCCCGGCCAGGCCGACAGCGCCCCGGCCAACTTCCGCCCCGGCCGTATCGCGCTGGGCGCTACGCTGCTCGCCGCGCTGCTGTGCGGGCTCTACGTCGCGAACTACGTCAACGGCTGGATAGCGCCCGAGGATCTCAATGTCTTTGGCCCACCGCCGGGTGCCGGGGAGTAGCTGGCAACGCGAACCCGGTTGCCGGCCCTTCCGCTGGCTTGGCAACCCAGCCGGCTAGGACAGACCCGGCCAGAGCCCGCGCGCGAGTGCGGCTGTCGACACTGCCGACGTTGTCCTGAGCGAAGATACGCCGGATGCCATTGCTGCGGCGTCGGCGCGCGGAAGCCGCGGTTGGGCGGCAGGCCGGACTGCGGGGTCGCGTCGGGCCACGCGACCAGCGCGTCCACGATGCCGCAGGTGCGCACGGTCCATTCGTCGCGCTGCGCTGGGCGTCAGCGTGGGCACCTTCGGCGGCGGCCCCGCGCTCGGCCTGGTAGGCCGCGTGCTCGTCATCCTCGAACTGGACGGACACGCGCTCGGCGAGCACCTTCACGCTGGCCTCGCGCGCGAGCAGCAGCGCAGCGGACCAGGCGGTAGACGGCTTCGGCCTCATGGGCCGACGCGGGCGCAGGTGACGCGGACGTAGCTGATCGAACGCGATGCCCGAAGCGTCTCCCGATCCAGTAGCCTACGCGGCAACAGCAATTGTCGGGTCCGCGGGTTGCGGGATTACGGTGGCCGACAATTCGCGTCGTTCGAGGGGATGCACCACTTTGGTGTATGGGTCGGTTTCGCCTTCTATCCACCAGTTGACCCACAAGCGGCAGTAGCGCGGCTGTGGATCGGGTTCGATGGTTAGGTAGTTGCGCTTGCCGATAAAGCGAACTTGAGTGCCCGGGAAGTCGACCATGCGGGCGACAATGCCTCGATCGATCTCGTCGCTGTTATCGAAGATCCGGCGCAGCGCGAACACCACGGCACCGGGCGGTCCCGGGTGGACGATGCCTGACGAGATCAGTTGGTTGATCGCCGCGCCGGCGGCGCTGCGGCTGGATTCAATGTAGCCGAGCGCCGCGACGTGGACGTCACCCGATATCAGCGTGGGGCGGATCGATCTTTCTTCGTTTAGCCGGAGGAGGCGGTGAATCAGTCGCAGACGCTCGCCTTTGTGCGGTCGGCTGTTCCAGTGGTCGCGCAGGTCGTCGTCGAGCTCCTGCTGGCCGGGCAACGCGCCGAGGATACGCTCAAGCGTGTCGAAGCCCGGATAGACGACCGGGATGCTCGACATGATCAGCAGGTGCTCGATACCCTCGAGCGAATCGAGCCAGGTATAGAGCGCATCCCAATGATCGCCCGAGAGCACGCGATTGTGTCGACGCTCCGAACGCATATCAATCGCCAGGATCGCCACCCCGCCAACGACATGGCCGAAGCTGAAGCCGTGCTGCGGCGAGATCGAGCCCGGCGCCGCCTCGCCCGGCGCGAGATGTTGCTGGAATGTCCTGAACGCCCGTTCGGCGGCGGGCCAGATGGCCTGCTGATAGACTTCGCAGAGCTGGCGCTCCTCGGGGTAGGAGCCCCAGCCGTCGATGAGGTCGTGATCGTCCCACATCATTACGGTCGGGACCGAGGCGAGCAACTGCCTGACCTCCTCCTGGGCCCAGCGGCTGGTGTAGAGGTCGAAATAGAACCGCTCGAGATCGCGGATCATCTCGGGTGTCGCCGGCGCCTCGTTGCCCGCGCGGAAGTTCAGCTCGGCCCAACTGCGCATTGTCGGCAACTGGCTCCACATCGCATCCGCGTAGACTTGGTCGCCGCCCATCATCAGCAGGTTGAAGCCGATCTCCCGGTGCTGTCTGGCCATGCGTGTCCACAACGCGTTCTTGTCGTCGATTCCCTTCATCGCCTTTAATGAGGAGAATCCGTTGCACGAAGCGTAGGCAATGCGCGGCGCCATCCCCGACGCCGGAAGCTGCAGCTGGAATTCGTGGTCGCCGACGGTGTAGGCAAGGGCGGCAGGTCGGTCTTCCAGGCGCGCATTGACGTGATACCGCCACGCCACCTGGCCATCGACGCGCCAGAGTTCCTCGGCGTCGCCGACAGTCGCCCGGGCGCCGCTGAGCCGAAGCGGCGGCGCGGTTGCCGCCACGACGAGGATACTCAGGTTCCAGCTGGTGCCGCCTTCGGCTGCATCTCGGAACGAGACGACCGGTCCCATCTTGAACATCGAACTTTCCCCCCTCTTGTTCTCTGCGGCAAGCCGGCACCTGGTCCATCGGACGTCCGGCAAAGTCCCCTTCCTGGCTGTTCACGGTACCTTGGCTGACGGCATGATCGATCACCGGTTGCCGCGAACGACGGTTATGTCGCGGAACTGCGAGGATCGGGCGCAGACCGGCGGCTATTGGGACACCGGAGCAAGGCCCGCTCCCGATCGCCGAATGACATCACACCGCTACGAAGCCATCTCCCAGCGCCGTCCCACGACCACTCACCCCCGCAACCGCTCGATCGCCTGCGCCAGCGCCACGTACAGCTTGCCCATATCGCTCGACAGCAGCGTCACCGCCATCGCATGCCCGTCGCGCGTGGACAGCACGCTGCGCAGCATCGCCTCGAAGTCGTGGATGTAGCGGTTGACGGTCTCGCGGAAGTCTGCGTCCTCCTCGTAAATCGCGGCCACCGCGCGCGCTTCCTGGTTGTCGAGCAGGCGCACCGCGCGGCGGGTGAAGATGCCGCGGTCTCCGCGCAGGTAGCTCG
This sequence comes from Croceibacterium sp., assembly GCA_036519255.1. Classification (GTDB taxonomy): domain Bacteria; phylum Pseudomonadota; class Alphaproteobacteria; order Sphingomonadales; family Sphingomonadaceae; genus Croceibacterium_A. The sequence continues at coordinate 2,541 of DATDLP010000563.1, read as the reverse complement.
CCCAGGCGGTGTCGGTCACGTCGTTGGCGAACGCCTTCGAGATGTCGATCGCGCTCGAGTTGAGGCTCTCGGTGATCAGCGCCATGCGCCGCGCGAAGTCGTTGTCGATCTGCTCCTCGGCACGCTCGCGGGCATAGGCCACGCGGCGCTCGAGGTTGCCGGCGAGCTCGTTGACCGCGACGAGTTGGTCGCGCAGCTGGATCGCGGTCTCGCGGCCGCTCTCGCCCGCCGCCTTCGCCGCTTGCTCGAGCTCGGCGATCGCATTGGCGGTGTTGCGGCGCAGGACCTCCTCGATCGCCGCGCTGCCGTCGCCGGCGATGCGCTCGGCGAGCGCGCGGACGGCTTCGGCCTGCTGGTCGTGCAGCCCGGCGACCACGGTGCGCGAGGCTTCCTCGAGCGAGGCGATCGCTTCGGCAAGTTCGCCGCGCGCCTGCTCGGCGAGCGCTTCGGAGCCGATCGCCAGCTCGCCCAGGCGCTCCTCGAGCACGGTCAGCTGCTCGAGCGTGGCGGTGCCGTTGAGGCGCGCGTTCTCGACGTGGCCGGCGAGCACCGCGCCCTTGTCGCCGGTCTCGGCGACCAGCGTCTTGAGCGCGCTCGCCTGCTTCTCGAAGGCGACCAGCCGCGCTTCGGCCAGGTCCATCGCGTGCGGCAGGTCGGTGCCGCCGTGTTCGGCGCTGGCGCGGATCAGCTCGAGCAGGCGCACGCTGTCGTCGGTCAGGCGGACGATCTGCTCGCCGCTCTTCTCGATCAGAGCCTGGCTCTCGGCGAGGCGCGCGCCGAGGCTGGCGGCCGAGGTCGACAGGTCGTCCTGCGTGCGGCGGCCCTGGGCCGCCAGGCGATCCATCTCGGTGCTCAGCTCGGTCAGCCGCAGCGCCAGCGCGTCGCCGCGCTCGGCGAGGCCAGAGACGTGCGCGAGGTGCTCCTGCTGGCGCTCGGTGATCTGCGTGTCGAACGCGGCGAGGCGCGTCTCGAGCGCCGACAGCGAGGCGGCTTCGCGCTCGACCGCGGCGGTCGAGCGTTCCTGCAGCTGCGCCTGGAAGGTCTCGGCGCGGCCGGCGATGGTCTCGTCGATCCGCTCCGCCTCGGCACGCAAGTCGGCGAGCCGCTGGCGCGCGTTGTCCATCGCGTTCTGGTCGACGTCGGTGATACGGCGGATGGCCTCGCGCATGCGTTGCTCGAGCTCGCCGACTGCGGTGGCCCAGGCCTCGGCGGCGTCGCGCTCGCCGGTGCGTAGCGTGTCGGCCAGCCGCGTACCCTCGTCGCGCAGCAGCGTCATGCGCTCGCGCAACGTTTCGAGCGCGGTGGCTTCGGCGCGCTCGAGCTCTAGTTGGCGGCCGGTCAGCTCCTCGTGCAGCGTGTCGGCGCGACGGCGGATCGCGGCGAACGCCTCGACCTCGCGCCCGTCGAGCTCGGCGCGGAATGCCGCGCTGCGCTCGGCCAGCACGGCGAAGCGGCTGCCGGCGATCTCCTCGAGCTGCGCTGCCTGCGCGCCGAACGCGGTGAGCGCCTCGTCGACCTTGCCGCGCAGGTTGGCGACCTGCCGCCCGCTCGCCTCGCCGAACTGGTTGAGCCGGTTGAACCCGGCGACCAGTTCCTCGAGCTGCTCCTTGGCGACCGAGCCGGCGTGGCCGATCTGGCTGGCGACGTCGCGCGCCGAGTTGGAGATCACCGGCAGGTCGTCGCGCAGCCGGTCCATGTTCTCGAGCGCGGTCGTGCTGACGCGGCCGATCGCCTCGACCTGTGCGCCGTTGTCGCGCACGAGGTCCTGCAGGCGGTCGGCGTGCTGCGAGATCCGCTCGCTGGCGACGCGCCCGAGCGACTCGAGATCGCGCGACTGCGCGGCGATGAAGTCACGCGCGAGGCTGAGCTCGCGGTTGACCACCGCGAGGCGCCGCTCGAGCGCGGCGGATTCCTGCGACAGCTCGCGCGCGGCCGCGCCGAAGCGCGCGGCCTCGCGCCGGCTGTTGCGCATCGCCAGCAGCCACAGGCCGACGATCAGCACGACCGGCACCGACCAGTCGACGATCCAGTCGGCCCACGCCACCGGGCTCGCGCCGGCGAGCATCGCAGCTTGGTGGATCCAGCCGAAGAACGCGGTCCAGGCGAGCGCGGCGAGGATCGCGAGCGTCGGCGCGATCCACGCAAAGCGGCCGAGACGCCGCGCGGGGGCTTCGTCCTCTACGAACTCGTCTTCGAGCGCGAGCGTCTCCTCGACAGGGGTTTCCTGTTCCACGAGAGCTTCGGTCTCGGCCGGCTCGGGCGTCTGGTTTTCCGCTTCGGAGCCGACGGCCACGAATTTGTTCCTGTTCGTCATGCCGCGCAAAATACCACAGGGGGATACATGATAAACCCCGTCTTAACCACTCATCCACTACGGGGCAGGCATGGTGCAGGCAGTAGGCGATTTCGACGCGACACTGGCGGCCGCCGCGGGCGAGGATCACGAGCTCTTCGTCGAACTGCGTGCGGCCTTCATCGGGAGCCTCGAACGGCAGATCGATCTGCTGCGCCGCGCACGCTGCGACGGCAACTGGCACGTCG
>DATDLP010000562.1:0-3367 GCA_036519255.1 Croceibacterium sp. | reverse complement strand
GTGCGTCGCAGTCGTGTGGATCCGTCGCAGACGCGTTCGCCTTCATGCGAAAGGGGGGGTGTCTCGCACGTGCTCGACGCGGTCGCGTCCAACTCGAAGCCCGGGCGGCGCGCTTTCCGGCCTCGGTGCGCCGCAACTGAGCTGAGGATCCGGAAATCGTCTGTGCCGAGCGATGGATTTCGAGCCGCCGCCGTATCCCTACCTTCGACGCGGCATTTCCGCCGCCGAGCGACCCGGAAGGCGAGGGGCCATGAGCTCGAGATTCACACAGGCAAGCAGGACGACGGCTACCGGATGGGTGGTCGCCCTGACCGCGATCGGTTCGCTGATGGCCGCGCTCGACACGCTGGTGGTGTCTACGTCGCTGAGCACGATCCGACTCGATCTGGGTGCCTCGATCGAGGATCTGGAGTGGACGGTGAACGCCTACAACTGAGCTTCGCGGTGTTGCTGATCACGGCCGCTGCGCTCGGCGACCGCTACGGGCGCCGGGCCTTCTATGCGATCGGGTTGGGCTTGTTCGCCGCGGCGTCGGCGGCCAGCGCCCTGGCCCCTAGCGTCGGCTTCTTGATCGCAGCCCGGGCAGTCCAGGGGGCCGGTGCGGCGCTGGTGCTGACGCTGGGTCTGGCGCTGCTGAGCGCCGCCTTCCCGCCCGAGCGCAGGGGGGCGGCGATCGGCCTGTTCAGCGCGGTCACCGGGATCGCGGTCGCGCTCGGCCCGCTGGTCGGCGGCGCGATCGCCGAGGGCCTCGACTGGGAGTGGATCTTCTGGCTCAACGTGCCGATCGGCCTGGCCGCGATCCCGTTCGTGCTCAGGCGGATCGAGGAGAGCTTCGGCGGCGACACCGGCCTCGACCTCCCCGGCCTAGCGCTACTTCCTCAGGAAATAGTCGCCGCGTGCCGTCCGGTCTGACCTCGAGAATTTGCGCTGCAAACTGGGGTTTTCGGGGAGGTCGGGATGTTGCGGGAGCGGGCGGTTGGGGAGTCGCTGTGGGAGGCGGTGCTGCCGGAGGAGCTGCGTGTGCTGCCGCCGGAGCTCGGGAAGGTCGATGAGCTGCTCGAGCAGGATCGCTTTCTGGAGCCGTTCCGGCGCCGACTGACGGCCACCACCGGCCGCCCTACGATCCCGATCGAGACCTATCTGCGCCTGGCCTATCTCAAGCATCGCCACGACCTCGGCTGGGAGACGCTCTGCGGGGAGGTCTCGGACTCCTTCACCTGGCGGCGCTTCTGCCGCATCGCGCTCGACGGCCGCGTGCCCGACCCATCGACGCTGATGAAGCTGACCAAGCGCTTGGGGCCGGAGCTGCTCGAGGAGCTCAACGCCGAGCTGCTGTCACTCGCCGTCGAGCGCAAGGTGCTGCGTTCGCGGCGCCTGCGAGTCGACACGACCGTCGTCGAGGCAGACGTGCGCAGCCCGACCGACTCGGGCCTGTGTGCGCATGCCGTCTCGCGCCTTGCCCGGCTCGGCTGCCGGATCAAGGCCACCGGCGCCGCCCGCACGGCTCGCCTGCGCGACCGCCGCCGCTCGGTCGGCAAGCGCGTGCGGGCGATCTCCGCGCTTGGCGTCCGCGGCCGCGACGCGCGCGCGGCGATCGACCGACTGACGGCCGAGATCGCGGAGCGCGCCCGCCAGACCGTGCGCGAGGCAGGCACGATCGCGGACCGCGCCCGCCGCTCCCGCCGGCCCCGCGCGCGGGTGCTCGCCGCTCAGCTGGAGCGCGAGCTCGAGGCGGCCGAGCAGATCCTCGCTCAGACAGACCTTCGCCTCCGAGGGCAGCGCACGATCCCCGATCGGCGCGTCTCGCTGGTCGACCCGGACGCCCGCCCGATCAGGATGGGGAGCCCCAGGCGGCCGACCGAGTTCGGCTACAAGGCGCGCGTCGCCGATACCGCCGAGGGCTTTGTGATCGCCGCGGTGCCCGAGCGCGGCAACCCAGGCGACGATCGCCTGCTCGCCGGCGCCATCGCCAAGGCCAAGGACGCGGGCATGCGCGTCGACTGCGTGCTCGCCGACCGCGGCTTCGGCACCAGGGGCGGCGATGAGGCCCTGCGCGAGCACGAGGTCAAGCACTCGGTGATCCCCCGGCGCGGGCGGGCGGCGCCCGTCGAGGAGACGCGGGGCTGGCGCCGCCGCTACCGCTTCCGCAACGGCCTCGAGGGACGCATCTCCCAACTCAAGCGCAAGGGCCTGCGTCGCACCCGCTTACGCGGCCTGCCCGGGGCGCAGGCCTGGGTCGGTGGGATCGCCCTGGCCCACAACCTCCAGCGAATGGCGCTGCTCAGCTGACAGGACACGTCCCCCGACGCGAAACAACTCCATGGTGCCCCTACACCGACGCGCCGCCCCGGCCGAGGCTGAGCGCGGGGTCGGGTTTATCCGGGGGAAGTAGCGCTAGTCAGCGCGGCCGCCTTCGGCATCGTTTGGGGGCTGGTGCGCGGCAACACCGCGGGCTGGGACAGCCTCGAGATCGTCGGAGCGCTCGCGGCCGGCCTGTTGCTGGTGGTGTCGTTCATCGCCCGGGAGCTGCGGGCGGCGGAGCCGATGGTGCCGATGCGGCTGTTTCGCTCCCGCGCGTTCTCGGCGGGCAACGCGGCGATCTTCCTCACCTTCGCCTCGCTGTTCGGTGCCGTCTTCTTCTTCGCGCAGATGCTGCAGACGGCGCTCGGCTATGGGCCGCTCGATGCCGGCCTGCGGCTGATGCCCTGGACCGTCACCTTTATCACCGTTGCCCCGCTCGTCGGCAGCCTGGTGGACCGCTTCGGGGAGCGTCCGTTCATGGTCGGCGGGCTGTTCCTGCAGGCGCTCGGGATGGGCTGGATCGCGCTGATCGCGGACCCCGGACTCACCTACTCGGAGTTCGTGTTGCCGTCGATCGTCGCCGGGGTCGGGGTCTCGATGGCGATTCCGTCGGCGCAGAACTCGGTGGTCGGCTCGTTCTCGCTCGAGGAGGTCGGCAGGCCGCCGGCGCCAACAGCATGATGCGCGAGCTCGGCGGTGTCTTTGGGGTCGCGGTGGCTGCCGCGTTCTTCGCCGGCGCCGGCAGCTACGCCTCACCCGATGGCTTCCTCGACGGGTTCGCGCCCGCGGTCGCCGTCCTCGCAGGATTCTCGGCGGTCGGTGCGATCGTCGCCCTCGCCCTGCCGGGCCGCCGGCGGACGGCCGAGACCGCCCCGGTCGGCGCGGTCCCGGCGCTCGAGGGCGCGGGCGGAAGCTGATCACAATTGAGCAGACGATGACGCCGCTGCGGCCCAACCCGGTCGTCCATCTGGAGCTCCATACGGGTGACCTGCCGCAGGCCCGCGACCTTTACGCGGAGCTCTGCGGCTGGCGCCCCGAGTGGATCGAGACGCGAGCCGGCTCCTAC
>DATDLP010000561.1:0-4605 GCA_036519255.1 Croceibacterium sp. | reverse complement strand
CGCATCGTCGAACGCGCCCGAATTGTAGCGCTCGCTCGCGGCGACGAACTCGTAGTCGAACCCGAAGCGGTCGAGGAAGTCGCGCAGCATCGCGTTGTTGTGGTGCGCGAAGCTCTCGAACCCGGCCGCGAACGGATCGGGAATGCGCGACAGCGGCTTGCCGAGGTTGGCGAGCATCAGCGCCTGGTTGGGCAGGTTGTCGGGCACCTTGCGCAGCCCGTCCATGTCGTCGCTGAACGCGACCAGCCGCGTCGGCGCGCCGCCGCTGACGATCTCGGAGGCGCGGCGCCCCCGCGTGGTGCGCAGCACCTCCTGGAAGGTGCCGATGTGCGGCAGGCCCGACGGGCCGTAGCCGGTCTCGAACAGCACCGGCGCGCCGCCGGGCTTGCCCTCGGGGTAGCGCTTGACGAGCTTCATCGCCTCCTGGAACGGCCAGGCCTTGGACACGCGGGCGGCGGCAATGAGAGCGTCGTCGATCATGGCGTGGCCCTGTCGCGGAACGCGGCGCCGGGCGCAAGCGTCGTTCGCGTTCGCGGCTGCGTGGCCACCCTGGGACGGGCGGCCCGGGTGACGGGTTGACACCTGTGACAGGCCCCGAGGGGAAAACCCGCCTTTTCCGTCACCTTGGGCTCGCAAACCGTCGTCTTGCGTCCGGAAAGCGTCGCCTTGCGGCCGCGAACTGTCGCCCTGGCCGATGAGAGTGTCACCTTGCTTCTCCCGAAGTGTCGCCTTGCGGCAAGTCCAGCGCCGGATCCGGCAGCTCGCCGCGCCGCCGCGCGCGCCGCGGCGGCGACCTTGCCATGCTGCGCGAGCGCATCGAGGAAGGCGTGGGCCTTGCGGTTGGTCCAGCGGTACTCGGCGGAAGGGCGCGGCGGGCGCGAGTCGGGCGAGGTGCGCGTCATTTGGCAGGATGAAGCAAATTTGGCGCGTGTAGGAAAGTTCTTTTTTTGTTCCGAAATTGAGAACCCGCGAAGCGAGCACGGCCGGCAAGACGACTCCGGGGGACGGCGATCGAGAAATAGGTAATACTGTCCCCCGCGCCGCTCTGTCCCCCGCGCCGCTGTTCCCCGCGCCGCCCCTGACGGCATAGAGACGCAGAAGCTGCAATTCGCCAGGGACCTGGAACGCGCGACGGAGAACTTGCTTGCGCGCCTGGGTTCTGACGGCAGCGGTTAGCGTCTTCCTTTCGCGCCGTTGCGACATTCCAGAGGACACCACCTGGCCGAAAGCGAATCCACGGCTTTTGGGGTTGTATCGGGGTAAGCTGCCGCCTCAACCAAACTCGTTGCAAATCGCCTAGGGTGCGCGAGCGGGATTGGGTGTTCACCCGCTGCCCAGACTGAATGGGCTAGACTCTCATTCCATCGCACAGCATCCCCTTGACATGAGTTTACCTGAAACGAAGACCAGCAGGCCCCGACCCGGCGACCCCATGTTTACTCTTACCGAATTGGAGGGTCCGGATGGTGGCGAGCCCCGGACGCTGAGCTTCGTGAATGCTCAGGTCCAGCCGTTGGACTTCGCGACACTACAGAGAGCGCGCTTAAATCAGCGCCTGACGATCCCACTGGTATGGCGGGGCGGCACGCTAGTCGGCACGACGATCAAGGGGCAAGAGCCCGGCGAAACGATCAATGCCTCCGCCACGCTAGAAAGCAGGTTCACCTCCCAGGCGATCGGTCTCGTAAAGGGAGGTTGGCTCCCATCGGCCTTCGCCGTGATGCACCAGAAAACCACCATCCTGATTGATCGCAATGTCGTGTCCAAGATCGTCAGCCGCTTCGAGAACGGCAGACGACGCGGCAGGCATCCGCCCGATTTCATCGATCTGTTCGCGGATCAGCCGATCCGTATCAATCCGCTGCTGTTTGTGCTTGAAGGCAATAACAGAAGCATCCCAACGCCGAGCGAGGCCGCAGCGCAATTGGAGGAAGTGGAGCGCAAGCTGCGCGCCGCGCTTCCCCAAGCCGAACTCGTCATTGGGCCGGATAGCCTGCTGGGCGCGCTCGGCCTGATCGAGGATTCACGCGCGTCCCTTGAAAGAAAGCAGCATTTCCTACGGTGTATCGCGCCCTGCATGGTCTCGCCTGTCGCACGCCGCGACGTAGAGGCGCGGTGGAACGATGTCGTCCTTGCCGCTGATCTCTATGGCGTGCCGAGGCAGTCTTTGGTCGTTCTCGCCGCGCTCAGCGCCGTCGCGGTGCCCAACGGCAAGAGTCCGGCCAAGAACCTCCTCAAGTTCCGCAACGGATATACCGAGGCCGAGGCCTACAACGCTCTCGCCGATTTGCGCGCAATAGAACTCTTCATCGGATGCCATTGCCTGTTCCCCAGCGAGCCCATGCAGATATGCACCGCCGACAAGCCCATGGCCCTGGTCTGGACCGGCATTCAGGCTTCCAACTTCAGGTGGATCGGAACGGGCTTCAGCTATGACATGACGCCTGTAGAGGGGCTGTTTCCTGAAAGCGTCGGGCTTTCGTGGCAGAGCATTCTGGAAAAGGGAAACTGATGTTCTGCCCGCAGGCGGCCGAATGGGGAAACGCTGCCGACTGGGCGGCGGCGGTCGGCAGCTTGGCAGCCGTCGCCACGGCGTTGTGGATCGCGTTCGGCCAAGAGCGGAACGCGCGCAAACTCCGGCAGATCGCGAAGAACGAAGAACATGAGCGCCGGGCACATCTGATCGTCGAGGTCATCCGGCTGACCGCCGAGATCGAAGCATTCGCCGTGGCGGGCGATCGCCTCGTTGCTCTTGGCGGAGGTACGAATGGCCTCCTGTCCAACCGCGACGACATTGAGGGAGTGCGGGCGCAGCTGTTGGCCCTTCAACAGTTTCCGCAATCCGATCCGCGAATCTTCGGCGAGATCGGTCGCATCATAAGGGAAAGCGTGGTTTCGGCCGACTTCGCAACCGGCAGTCCGAGTTATCAGGCGATCATTCTCCGCGAGATTGCTCAGAAGCTCGCGCAGCGCCGCAAGGTTCTCACGGAGTTGCAATCCTCCTAGCCGATCCGGAACCTCCGACGGCCCCATCGATCTTTAGGGATTTATGCCGTTTCGATGACAGTGCGCTAAACTCGCGAGCAAGGTGAGCGCGAGGCTGAGTGTCGAACGTCACGTGCACTGTCACGCAATCCGACCACTCACCGCAATCCCCGCTACTCCTCAATTCCGGCCCGCTCGGCACGCTCGCGCAGGTGCCTGAGCCCGCGCAGGACCTTCGGCCGCATCGTGGCCGATTTCATCCACGCGGGCAGGCGCGCCATCATCGTCAGGCCGCGCACCGGGCCGCGCTCGCGGACCTTTGCGCCGAGATAGTCCTCGAGCGCCGCGAGATGGGCAAGATTGTCCACCCACAGCGTCTCGCCGCCGACCCGAACCGTCAGATAGAGCTTGAGGTAAGTCGTCTCGGTCCGCGACGCGCCGGCCGGCGGCAAGGCGAAGTCGGCAGGGTAGTCGACGATCTCGGCGCAGGCTGGACATTTCACGCGCACATGAAGATCGCCGTCCTTGATCGACGCGGTCGGCAAGGGCCGGGTCGGAAGCGGATTGCGGCAATGCGAGCAGCGCGGGTCTCGCAGGCTGATGCGCGCCCATCGCTCGGGGGCGGGGCTCGTCTGCTGCATGGTCATGTATCCGCAGCGCAGGCATTCGGTGCCCTGCGCGTCGTTCTTCGCCGGCCCGTCGCATTGCGGGCAATGGACCCAGGTCACGCGGCCGAAACCGGCAAGCTTCAATCCGGGGTCGCGCGCGCGATGCATCTGCCGTCCTCTTTCGGTCCGTTCTCGTGGGTTCCGATCCCCATGTCCAGAACCTCGGGATCGGGAAAGCAAGGCTCTTCCGCAGTTTACGGGTGGAAGCCAAAGTCCGTGGCTCGACCATCTGCTCACCGGCAGGGTACATGCGCAGGGACGGCAATGGCGGAGCGCGCTGGACTCGAACCAGACACCGCGAGGGTGCGAGCCGCTTAGCAGGCGGACCCGGACACCTGTCCGGTTCACGCTCCACTGGCGGAGGATCGACGCCCCGATCCGGGCTATCCGAAGCTTGAAAGCGCCACCCTCCGTTCGGGCAGCGCAAGGCCGCCCGTCAGTTCGGGGTGCTACTGCTCGGGAACGAGGCGCGCGGTCGGTTCATGCGGGGTGCGCTAGCCGGCCCCCGTTCTCCAGTCAATGCTCCGGACTCGCGCTGAGCTCGCGCAGTTGCAGTGACCACCTGCGGCGACAACCAGTTACGGTCCGGTGCCGGTGCACCAAACACTCACACCAAGGTCACGAAACCCGGCGACGCCGCGTACTCTCCGCGGTCTTGACGCCGCCCTCCCCCTACTCCCCCGCCCGCTCCGGAATCCGCCACAAGTAAATCGTCGCCCTCCGCGCCGAGTCGATCCGTTCCGGCTTCCAGTCGCCCATGTCGTGCCAGTAGCTCACCACGCGCGTGCCCGGTGCCAGCTCGCGCAGCAGGCGCGGGCGCAGGCGGAGGTTGAGGTCGGGGTAGAGGAACAGCGTGACCACGGTCGCGTCGCGGAAGTCGGCCTCGAACAGGTCTTCCTGGCGGAACTCGACCCGGTCGGTCACCCCGGCCTCGCGCGCGTTGGCCTCGGAT
>DATDLP010000560.1:0-2470 GCA_036519255.1 Croceibacterium sp. | reverse complement strand
CTGCGCTGTTCCTGGCGGGGCTCGCTCCGGCGCGCCGGCTTGCGGGACTCTTCGGTGCGCGCGCGGCTCTCGCGGCGCGGCTCTTCTGCCCGCTCGCGGCGCTCGGGGCGCGGCTCTTCCTCGCGCTCGCGGCTCTCGCGGCGGGGCTTCTCTGGCTTGCGCTCGCGGCTCTCGCGCTTGGGTCGTTCGGCCGGGCGTTCCTCGCCCTCGCCGCCCCCGAGCGCATAGACCGGGATCACCGTCCCGGTCAGCTTCTCGACGTTGGCGATCGCCTCGGCGTCCTCGGGCGTGACCAGCGTGAACGCGCGGCCCTTGGCGCCGGCGCGGCCGGTGCGGCCGATGCGGTGGACGTAGTCGTCCGGATGCCACGGGGTGTCGAAGTTGAACACGTGGCTGACGCCCTTCACGTCGAGCCCGCGCGCGGCGACGTCGGACGCAACGAGGACATTGACCTCGCCGCTCTTGAACCGGTCGAGCTCGGCGATGCGGCTCGACTGGTCCATGTCGCCGTGAATCTCGCCCGACTTGAAGCCGTTCTGGCGCAGGCTCTTGTTGAGCTCGCGCACGGTGGTCTTGCGGTTGGCGAAGATCAGCGCGCTGGTCACATCGTCGGTGCGCAGCAGCTCGCGCAGCACCTCGCGCTTGTTGCGGCTCGAAACGAACACCTTGTGCGCGGCGATGTTTAGGTTGGACGACGCCGGCCGTGCCACCTCGATGTACTTGGGGTTCGACAGGAAGCGGTCGGCGAGCTTCTTGATCGGCGGCGGCATCGTCGCCGAGAACAGCAGCGTTTGGCGGTTGGCCGGCAGCTTCTCGCAGATGAACTCGATGTCGGGGATGAAGCCCATGTCGAGCATGCGGTCGGCCTCGTCGATCACCAGCAGATCGCAGCCCGTGAGCAGGATCTTGCCGCGCTCGAACAGGTCCATCAGCCGGCCCGGGGTGGCGATCAGCACGTCGACGCCCTCGTCGAGCGCCTTGACCTGATCGCCCATCTGTACGCCGCCGATCAGCAGCGCCATCTTGAGGTCGTGGTTGGTGCCGTACTTCTCGAAGTTCTCCGCCACCTGCATCGCCAGCTCGCGGGTCGGCTCGAGGATCAGGCTGCGCGGCATGCGCGCGCGGCGGCGGCCGTGGCTGAGGATGTCGATCATCGGCAGCACGAAGCTCGCGGTCTTGCCGGTGCCGGTCTGCGCGATCGCGATCAGGTCCTTCATCATGTGGACCTGCGGGATCGCCTGCGCCTGGATCGGCGTCGGCTCGCTGTAGCCGGCGGACTCGACCGCCTGCAGCAATTCGTCGGAAAGGCCGAGATCGGCGAATTTCATAATGTTCGTAATGTCCGGATCCGGAGCGGGCGACCCACTCGAGCTGCGGACGTGCTCAGACGAGCCCCCGCGACGCGCGCCCGTAAGCCGCGAGCGCGGGCGAAGTCAAGAAATCCTGTGTATCAGTCAGTCGCGCACGGCGACCAGACGGTTGAGCTGCGCCACCTTGCAGCTCGCCCCGGCGCGCGACTGCAGCAGGTCGCGCCGGGCGCACAGCTGCCCGTCCTCGTTCCGCTCGACGTAGAAGCCCGAGTAGTAGTCGCGCGCGCTGCAGGCCTGCTCGAGCGCGGCGCTGAGAATGCGCCGGTCGCGCATGAACAGCAGCAGCCGGTTCTGCTGCGGTGCCGGCTGGACCCCGGCGATGCTGGCGATCGCGATGCAGCCGCTGAGCTTCTCTTCCTGATAGCTCGTCGGCGAGGTGCCCTGGCGCCGCAAGTCGGCCATCATCTGCTCGCGCGCGGCGGGCGTGCCGGGGGAAATGCGGATGATCACCCGCTGCTCGATCCGCACCTGGCCGAGCTCCTGCGGCCGGCGCGCGTCCTGGAATACCTCGAACGGCCCGGCGGGCAGCGAGTCGAATCCCTTCGGCAGATCGTCCCGCCCGGCGGCCTCGCGCACCTCCCCACCCTTCGGCCCGGAGGGCGCGTCAGCGGTCATCGCCGGCAGCAGCAGCGCAAGCGGGGACAGGATGACAAGCAAGGAATTCATCGGGGACTGGGCCTGCTCCGTTCTCGGACCGCACCGCGGCAGGCCCACGAATTCTCTCTACGCCAGCTGATTGAATGTCCGCTTAACTCGGGATTTGCCCTTTGCAAGCCGCCGGGCACGCTGGCAAAGCGCAGGCCATGAGCGACACCGATGCGTTCCTCGCCGCCGCCACCGCGCTCCTCGGCGAGCGCGGCCTGACCCGCGACCCCGAACTTGTGCAGCCGTGGCTGACCGACTGGCGCGGCCGGTACACCGGCCGGGCACTCGCGCTGGCCTCGCCCGGCTCGACCGCCGAGGTCGCCGCGCTGATGAAGCTGTGCGCCGAGCACCGCATCCCGGTCGTGCCGCAGGGAGGCAACAGCGGCATGTCGGGCGGCGCCACGCCGGACGAGAGCGGCGCCGCGATCGTCCTCTCGTTGCGGCGGATGAACGCG
>DATDLP010000559.1:0-4390 GCA_036519255.1 Croceibacterium sp. | reverse complement strand
AGTGGAACACGCTGGTCGAGGAGACGCCGGGCACGGTGTTCTCGGCCAAGCACGACCTGTCGAGCGGCGGGCGGGCGATCGCGTTCGAGCCGCTCGACGCGCCGTCCGAGCCGCTGACCCGGCGCACCACCGGGCTCGCCGAGTTCGACCGCGCTCTCGGCGGCGGGTTCGTGCCCGGGTCGGCGGTGCTGATGGGCGGCGAGCCGGGGATCGGCAAGTCGACGCTGCTGCTGCAGGCGGCGGCGCAAGTGGCGCGCTCGGGTGCGCGGGCGGTCTATGTCAGCGGCGAGGAGGCGACCGGGCAGGTGCGGCTGCGCGCCGCGCGGCTCGGGCTGGCCGATGCGCCGCTCCGGCTCGCGGCGGCGACGTCGGTGCGCGATATCCTGACCACGCTTGCCGGCGAGGCACCGCCGGCGCTGCTGGTGATCGATTCGATCCAGACGATGCATTCGGACCTGATCGAGGGCGCGCCGGGCACCGTCAGCCAGGTGCGCGCCTCGGCGTTCGAGCTGATCCGCTACGCCAAGGACAACGGCGTCGCGCTGGTGCTGGTCGGGCACGTGACCAAGGACGGCACGATCGCGGGGCCGCGCGTGCTCGAGCACATGGTCGACGTGGTGATGAGCTTCGAAGGCGAGCGCAGCCATCAGTACCGCATCCTGCGCGCGCTCAAGAACCGCTTCGGCGCGGTCGACGAGATCGGCGTTTTCGCGATGGACGGGCAGGGGCTGGGCGAGGTGCCCAATCCCTCGATGCTGTTCCTCTCGGGCCGCGAGCAGCCGATCGCCGGCAGCTCGGTGTTCCCCGCGATCGAGGGCACCCGGCCGGTGCTGGTCGAGATCCAGGCGCTGATCGTGCGGCTGCAGTCGGGCGCGACTCCGCGGCGCGCGGTCGTCGGGTGGGATTCGGGCCGCCTGGCGATGCTGCTCGCGGTGCTCGAGGCGCGCTGCGGGCTCAATTTCTCCTCGGCCGAGGTCTACCTCAACGTGGCCGGCGGCTACCGTCTGTCCGACCCCGCGGCCGATCTTGCGGTCGCCGCGGCGCTCGTCTCGGCGCTGGCCGACAAGCCGCTGCCGTTGCAGGCCGTGTGGTTCGGCGAGGTGTCGCTGGCAGGCGAGATTCGCCCCGTCGCGCACGCCGGGCTGCGGCTGCGCGAAGCGGCCAAGCTCGGCTTCCGCACGGCCTGCGGACCCGACGACGGCGTGCGCGAAATGGCGGAAATCCGGTACTCCGGGTTAACCACGTTGCCCAAGCTCGTTGACCGGATCATGGCTGCACCCTAGATTTGGCAGCGAATGACGGGCTTCGACATCATCGTGCTGCTGATCGTCGGCGTCGCTGCCATCGGCGGGTTCATGCGCGGCTTCGTGCAGGAAGTGCTCTCGCTGGTGGGTTGGATGCTGGCGATCCTGGCCATCCGTTATCTGCACACCGACCTGACCGAGTTCCTCTACGGCTATGTGGGAACGCCATCGGGCGCGGCGGTGCTCGCCTTCGCGCTGCTGCTGCTGATTCCCTACGCGGTGATGAAGCTTATCGCTCGCGTCGCGGGACGGAGCACGCGCAATTCGGTGCTCGGCCCGATCGATCGCGTGCTCGGGTTCTGCTTTGGTGCGGTCAAGGGCGTGATCGTCGTGGTGATGGCGTTCTCGCTGCTGGTCCTCGGCTACGACACCGCCTGGGGACCGACCGGGCGGCCGGTCTGGATGACCGGCGCGCGGACCTATTCGTTCATCAACGCCGCGTCCGACGCGATGGTGCAGCTGATTGACGAGCGGCAGCGCCGGTTGCGCGGCGAGAGCGACGAATCCGCGGAGGCGACCGGCTAGGCGCCATGAGCGCAGTCCAGCGTCTCTACACGCCCGAGCTGCTCGCACTCGCCGTCGAGCTCGCCGAATACCCGCCGCTCGAAACCTCGCCGATCCATGGCGAGGCGCGCTCGCCGGCCTGCGGCAGCACGCTGGCGGTCGACCTGGCGCTCGACGGGGCCGGGGTGATCGAGCGGCTCGGCATGCGCGTGCGCGCCTGCGCGGTCGGCCAGGCGGCGGCAGCGATCTTCGCCCGTCACGCCCGCGGCCGCGACCAGCGCGACATCCGCGAGGCGCTCGACCGGCTCGAAGCCTGGCTCGACGACGAGGGGCCCGCGCCCGAATGGCCCGATCTTGCGCTGATCGCGCCGGCGCGCGCCTATCCGGCGCGCCACGGGGCGATGCTGCTGCCGTGGAGAGCCACGCTCGCCGCCCTTTCCAGCGCCGATGCTGCGGGCTAACCGCGAGCAGGGGACAGGGAAGGGGTAACGATGGCGAGCATGGCCGGGGATACGGCGGTCCGCGAACCGGACGCGAAGGAAATTCGACTGGTCATCGGCGCCTCGTCGGCCGGCACCGTGTTCGAGTGGTACGACTTCTTCGTCTACGGCACGCTCGCACCGATGATCGCGGCGGCGTTCTTCCCTTCGGGCAACCCGACGCTCTCGCTGCTGCTGACCTGGGCCGGCTTTGCAATCGGCTTCGGCTTCCGCCCGCTCGGCGCGATCCTGTTCGGCTTCCTCGGCGACCGGCTCGGCCGCAAGTACACCTTCCTCGTCACCGTCACACTGATGGGCGCGGCGACCGCCGCGGTCGGCATGGTGCCGAGCGAGGCAAGCATCGGCCTCGCTGCACCGCTGATCGTCATCTTCCTGCGCATCCTCCAGGGCCTCGCGCTCGGCGGCGAGTACGGCGGCGCGGCGATCTACGTCTCCGAGCATTCGCCGCCGGGCAAGCGCGGCTACTTCACCGGATTCATCCAGGCCAGCGTGATCGGCGGGTTCGTGCTCAGCCTCGCGGTCGTGCTCGCCTGCCGCCTGCTGATCCCGGCCGAGGAGTTCGCCGCGTGGGGCTGGCGCCTGCCGTTCCTGCTGTCGATCCTGCTGCTGGCGATCTCGCTGTGGATGCGCCTCAAGCTCAGCGAGAGCCCGGTGTTCAAGGCGATGAAGGAGGAAGGCAAGACCTCGCGCAACCCGTTCGTCGAGAGCTTCACCTACCCCGGCAACAAGAAGCGCATCCTCGTCGCGCTGTTCGGCGTCGCCTGCGGCCTCACGATCATCTTCTACACCGCGCTGTTCTCGACCCTGTCGTTCCTCAAGGGGCCGATGCGGGTCGACGACACCGCGGCCGAGCTGATCGTCGGGGTGTCCTCGCTGATCGCGGTGCCCTCGTTCGTCTACTTCGGCTGGCTGTCCGACCGGGTCGGCCGCAAGAAGCCGATCGTGTGGGGGTACATCGCCACGATCGTGCTGCTGTTCCCGCTGTTCTGGGGCATCGCCGAGCTGGCCAATCCCAAGCTCGCGGCGACCGCGCGCTCGACCCCGGTCGAGGTCAGCGGTCCGGGCTGCAGCTACAACCCTTTCGCCTCGCAGCAGGCGACCCAGTGCGGCCAGCTGCTCGAGGACCTGACCGCGCTCGGCGTCCGCTACGATCTGACCGAAGGCGAGGCGCTGCAGGTCACCGCCGGCGGCGAAGCGCTGGCGCTGGGCGCGGACGCCTGGGCCGACCGCGCCGCGCGGCGGGGCCAGATCGAGGCCTGGCTGGGCGAAAAGGGCTACGATCTCGGCAAGCAGGTCCCGCCGGCGGCGAACATCCTCGGTATCGTGCTGATCCTCGTCATGTTCGGCTCGCTGTCGGGTGCAACCTTCGGCCCTGTTGCGTCGTTGCTGTCGGAGATGTTCCCGCCGCAGATCCGCTACAGCTCGATGTCGATCCCCTACCATATCGGCACCGGCTATTTCGGCGGCTTCCTGCCGCTGATCGCGGGCTCGATCGTCGCGCTGACCGGCGATATCTTCGCCGGGCTGTGGTACACGTGGGTGCTGCTGGTGGTCGCGGTGCTGGTGGCCTGGTGGGGCCTGCCCTCGGGCCCGCCGCGCGATTTTGCCGATGAGATTGCCTGACCTCCCGCCACCCCTGCTGCGATTGCGGATCGACGCGCAGGCGCTGGCTGACAACTGGCGCGCGCTCGACCGGATGTCGGGCACGGCACCGGCCGGCGCCGCGGTCAAGGCCGACGCCTATGGGCTGGGCGTCGACCAGGTCGTCCCCGTGCTGCTCGCGGCCGGCGCGCGCGATTTCTTCGTCGCGCACTGGAGCGAGGTGCCCGCGGTGTTGCGTCACGTCGAGCCGTCGCGGCTTGCCGTGCTGCACGGATTGCTGCGCAGCGAAGATGCACAATTCGCACGTGCAACCGGGGTGCGCCCGGTGATTAACAGCCTGCAGCAGGCGCGGCTGTGGCGCGACGCGGGCGGCGGGCCGTGCGACCTGATGGTCGACAGCGGGATCAACCGCCTGGGCCTGCCGCCGGCGCAGCTCGGCGATCCGTCGATCGCTGCGCTCGAGATCGACACGCTGCTGTC
>DATDLP010000558.1:0-14991 GCA_036519255.1 Croceibacterium sp. | reverse complement strand
CGCTGGTGCAGCCGGGCGTGGCGCAAGGGCGGCTCGAGGGGCCGTTCGAGTTCCGCGCGGCGCTCTACCCGGGCACCGTGCGGCGCTACTGGGTCTACGTCCCGGTCGGTTACGACCCGGCGCGGCCGCCCAACCTGCTGGTGTTCCAGGATGGCCAGCGGGCGACCAACTCCGGCGGCGCGCTGCGGGTGCCTGCGGTGCTCGACAACCTGATCGCGCAAGGCGCGATCCCGCCGACGCTGGCGGTGTTCGTCACGCCGGGCAACCTCAGCGAGCACTATCCGGACAATCTCGGCATGAGCAATCCCGACCACCGCGCGCCCGAGTACGATGCGCTCGACGACACCTACGTGCGGATGCTGACCGAGGAGCTGCTGCCCGAGGTCGCCCGGCGGTGGCGCTTCGCCGACGCGCCCGACAGGCGCGCGATCGGCGGCACCTCGAGCGGGGCGATCGCCGCGTTCACCGCGGCGTGGCATCGCCCCGCGGCGTTCGGCAACGTGATCAGCTTCATCGGCAGCTACACTTCGATCGGCTATCGCCCGGCCACTGCCGACGCGCCGCTGGTACCCGGCGGCGATCTCTATCCGGGCATGATCCGCAAGAGCCCGATCAGGCCGATCCGGGTGTTCCTGCAGGACGGCAGCGCCGATCTCGACAACGAGCACGGCAACTGGTTCCTCGCCAACCAGCAGATGCTCGCCGCGCTGACCTGGGCCAACGCCCACGCCGACGAGACCGGCGACAAGGGGCCGCGCTACACGGTGCGCCACGAATGGGGCGACGGCGCGCACTCGGACGCGCACGGCGGGATGCTGCTGCCCGAGGTGCTGCGGTGGATCTGGGGCGGTCGGTAAGCGGCAGGTCTCGAAGAAATCGCCCGCGTAGCCGCGTGACGCTGGCGCGGTGCATCTGCGTGTTCGGCGGTTCGCCGCGGAGATGAGATCCGCCGGGAGCCGCGATGACGGCCGGACCGACCGGTCTCTTCGCGAGCGACGGAAGGTCGCTCGTCGCATCGGCGGGGCACGCTACCACACCTCGATCGTGAGAGCCGAACCTGCTCCGTGTCGGATGTGGCACGGTCCTCGCCGCGCTACTGCGAGGCGAAGCTCACCGCCTCGATCTTGTTGCCCTCGGGGTCGCGGACGAAGGCGCCGTAGTAATTGGGATCGTACTCGGGACGCAGGCCGGGCGGGCCCGCATCGGTGCCGCCATGCGCCAGCGCGACGCGGTAGAACTCGTCGACCATCGCGCGGGTCTCGGCGGCGAAGGCGACGTGGACGCCGTTGCCGGCGCTCGCCGGTTTGCCGTCGGTCGGCTTCTCGAGGCTGAAGAACATCATCGAGGTGCCGTAGTCGAGCGAGCCGTCGCGCTCGTGCAGCTTGCGGATGCCGAGCACGGCAAGGACCGGGTCGTAGAACGCGGCGGCGCGGGCGGCATCGCTGGTGCCGAGGGAGACGTGGCTGAGCATGGCCGGGGAACGCGCGAGAAACGCTGCGGTGCCGGGCGATGGCTCGTGTCACGGCGTGCGGAACGCCATCGGCTGCACCGGCGTTGAGCGGGCAAATCGAGTTCGCACGGAGCATCGTTATGCAACTTTCACCCGGGATTCTGGGCGCGGGGGCGGCTGTCCTGGTCGCCGGCATCGCGGCCGGCGACGCGCTCGGCACGGTGCCGCCGATGCAGCCGCGCGGCGTGGCAGAGCTGTTGCCGCAGGCGCGCACGGTCGCGTTCGCGGGTCGCTTCGAGGGCGACCTGCCCGACCATTACCCGCTGATCACGCGCAGCGGGCGCTACGAGGTGCACGAGCTCGGCGAGCGCGGGCTCTACAGCCAGGCGCGGTTCGGCTACCGCCAGCGCTACCTCGCGGCGCATTATCCGACGGAGGCTGAGAGCGCGCCAGCCCTCGAGACGGCGCCGGCCGACGTGGCCGGGCTCGCGCCGGAGCCAGACGATCCCGCGCCGCTCGCGCCCGCTGGCCCTGCGGTGGCGAAAGTCACGCCGCGGATGATCGATGTCGCCGCGGAGCTTGCGCTCGTGCCGGCAGGTTAGGTGCCCTGGTCCAAGTCCGACCGTGCGGCGGCGGTCGGGATTCAGGCCGTGGCGAGATGCTGGCGGAACCAGTCGGCCAACTCCTCCTCCGTCAGTTCGCCGGCGGCCAGCGCGAGCACGGCCACGACCAGTTCTGCGTCGGTCGCGTGGAGGGCGTAGCCGTTGAGCACGAGAAAGGTTTCCGCGATTACCGCCGCGGTACGCTTGTTGCCGTCGACGAACGGATGGTTGCGGGCGATGTCGAAGGCGTAGGCAGCGGCGAGCGCGGCCGCGTCGGGTTCGTCGTAAAGTGCGAGGTTGCGCGGTCGCATCATCGCGCTTTCGAGCGCGCCAGCGTCGCGTGCGCCCTGGCCGCCGCCGTGCTCGGCAAGCTGCTCGGCATGCGCTGCATCCGCCACCTCGGTGGCGATCCAGATCCAGCTTTCGGCCACGGCCAAGCCTATTTGGCGAGCTCGCGCAGGGCCCGTTTGCGCCGCGCCATGACCTCGCGCGCGGCGGCCATCTGGGCCTCGAAGTCGGGCTCCTCGACCGAAAGCTCGATCCCACGCGGGGTGGTGACGACCGACAACGTCTCGCCGACCTGCGCACCGAGTTGGGCGAGCACTTCCTTTGACAGGATGATGCCGGCGGAGTTGCCGATCCGGGTGATCTTGAGCGTGGCGTTCATACGAAAGTTATAACAGAAATGAGCAAGTGCGGCAAGGATGCGCGCGCGCCGCAGGCGCCGCAGCTTGCAGCTTCGATCCCGCCAGCTACGGTAAAGCCAGCTAGCCAGGGAGAAAGGCGTTGCGGGCGTTTTGCCGTCTTGCCGGTGCGATGATCGCCGTCGGAGCGCCGGCTTCGGCAAGCGCGCAGGACTTCCGCCCGCTCGCGCTGCCCGACGGATTCTACCAGCGCATGGCGCAGCGCGAGCAGGTGGTCGTGCCCGAGCACGAGCGGGCGCAAGTGGTCGAGCGGGCGAGCGCGGGGTTCACCGCTGCTTCCTACTACAACCGCCCCGGTGGCAGCTGGGAAGACTATCTGCGCGAATGGTACGGCTGCGAGCAGGCGACCAAAGGCTCGCGGATTCCGAGCGAGCGGCTGAGCCACGTGCGCTCGCCGAGCCTGGTTTCGCCGAGCCGGTCGGGTATCGGCGCGACCATCGGCGGGCACGTCGGCACCGGCGACAACCTCGACGCCTTGCACGACGAGAACCACAAGGCCTGCTTGCGGGCGCGCGGCTGGCGGCGCGTGGCGCCCGACGCGGCCGAAGCGGAGCGCGTCGCCAGGCTGACCGACGCGCAGTTCACGGCCTGGGCCGCCGGCGAGATCGGCCGCGACGATCCCGCGGGCGAGGTCGAGCGCGCGGGGACCGGCTTGCCCGACAGCCCGCTGATCGATCCGAACGGAGTGCCGCGCGGCGAGCCGAGCCTGCATCTGGCGGGCGGCGGCGATCCGCGCGCACCGCTGACGCTGGGTCCAGGCGAGGGCGCGCTGGTCATTGCCTTCCGCCGGCCTGACCGGGGGAGCGCCGGAAAGTCCGCGGCGATAACCTTGCGTCCTTACGACGTCGGCCGCGCCGAGCTGGCGGTGGCCGGGGCGGACAGCGATGCCACCACGATCGCGAGCGCCGATCGGCGGGCCGGATACGAGTTGCACGTGGTGCGTCTCGCGGCCGGCCATTACGTGATCGACGGCACCTCGGTCGACGGCAAGGCGCCGGCGGAAAGCAATTGCTTCGGCGCGCCGCTGATCGAGATCCCCGCGGGTCAGGCGGTCTATGGCGGCGACTGGGTGCCGTACCACAAGGTCGGCCTCGGCCAGGGCCGCTCGCTGCCCGACACGCTGGTGCTGGTGTCCCATCTCGACCAGGCGAAAGCGGCGCTGCACGGAGCGCAACCGGCGCTGGCCGCAGCGCTGCAGCCGATGGCGGTGGCCAACGGCGCGCGATACGCCTGCCTCGATCCCGACGTCGTGCTCGACCGGTGGTCGCTCGCGGGCGTGCGGGAGGCGCCGGCAGCGCGCTGAAGGGGCACGCGCTCGCGCACTCTGCAACGGTTCGCCGCTCAACCCGCCCGGACCGCCCCTAAAGTCAGCGCCACCGCGCGAGCTGTTCATTTGCCAGCAAGGTAGGCGTGAACAGTCAGGAGTCCAAGGCGTAAAAGCGCAAGTTGCACCACGTTTGAACTGATCCAGCGAGATGAATGAAGTTCTGTCCATCCGACACGCCGTTATTGCGGCGGCCGGACCCATAGTCGTGAGTTTTGCGGGGCAAGGTCTATTTCGAAGGAGCAGATTATGACCAGTTATTTCAGGCGTTCGACGGTGCCGTTTCTGTGCGCCGCGCTCGCAGTACCCGCGTGGGGCGGCCTCTCCGCGCAGCAGCAGGCCCCGCTCGATGGGCCGAGCTCGATCACCGTCACCGGCCAGGTGCCGAGCGACCTGACCGGGCTCGCCGACGGGCCCGAGGTCGAGGGCTTCATCTCCGCGCGCCGCGGCGAGCAGGTGCAGGTCACCGGCGCCGACGGCAGCAGCACGACGATCCTCGTGTCCGACGCCACGAAGATCCAGTCGCGCAAGGGCCTGTTCGGCCTCGAGCGCACCGCGCTCGCCGCGGACTCGCTGCTCAACGGGCTGCCGGTCACGATCAAGACCGCGCAATGGGAAGGCGGCCTGGTGGCGCGCCAGATCCGCTTCAAGGACAGCAATCTCGCGACCGCCTCGATGATCAGCAACGGCACCGCGCAACGCTTCGGCGAGCACGACGTCGCGATCGCCGACAATGCCGCGGCGACCGAGGCGCTGCGCGGCCGCGTCGGCGATATCGATCAGTACAACGTCAAGGGCACGACCAACGTCTACTTCGACACCGACCGGTGGGCGCTGACGCCGGCGGCCGAGGCCGAGCTGTGCGCCGCCGCGGCGCAGGCCGGCGCGACGGACAACGCGCTGCTGCTGGTGGTCGGCTACACCGATGCGCAGGGCGACGAGGAGTACAACCAGGAGCTGAGCGAGCGTCGCGCGGGCAAGGTGGTCAACCATCTGCAGCAGAAGTGCGGCTGGGCGCCCTATCGCATGCTGACCCCGACGGGCATGTCCGAGGCCGATCCGGCGGCGGACAACACGACCCCGCAGGGCATGGCGCAGAATCGCCGCGTGGCGGTGAATATCCTGGTGAGCAAGGCGGTCGACGGCCTCGGCGGCTAGCCGGACGGGAACCGGCCGGGCGGGCTTCGGCCCGCCCGCTTCGCCGGGTCCGCCGCGCGCGCTCATATGTTGCTCTGGTCGGGCGGCACACCGGGCGGAAGCCGGGCCGCGCAGGTGGGATGCTTGCGCAGCGCGAGGTCGGCGCCGAGGCCGTAGCAGGCCATCGAGATCGAGCCCATCGAGTGGCCGCGCACCAGCGGCTCGACCCGCTCGCCGCTCTCCGCGGCCAGACCCGCGAGGTAGAGCAGCGGGATGAAGTGGTCGGGCGTCGGCACCGCCATCGCGTAGTCCGGGTGCCCGGTCAGGCGCAGGATCTCGCCCGGATCGCGCGCGAGCTGCTCGGCCACCGCGTCGTCGAACCGCTCGCCCCAGTCGTAGGCGAGGTCGGGCTGATCCCACTGCAGCCGCTGGAGGTTGTGCACCACGTGGCCGCTGGCCACCACCATCACCCCGCGCTCGCGCAGCGGCGCCAGCCGGCGGCCGAGCGCGACGTGATAGTCGAGCGGGCGCAACGCGTTGAGCGAGAGCTGCACCACCGGCACCTCGGCCTGCGGATAGACATGCGCGAGCACCGACCAGGTGCCGTGGTCGAGCCCCCACTGGTCGCGGTCGAGCCCGATCCAGTCGGGCTTCACCGCCTCGACGATCTCGGCGGCGAGGTCGGGGTCGCCGGGCGCCGGATAGTCGAACGCGAACAGCTCGGGCGGGAAGCCGTAGAAGTCGTGGATCGTGCGCGGGCGCGGCATCGCGGTGACCGCGGTGGCGCCGAAGTACCAGTGCGCCGAGATCGCCAGCACCGCGCGCGGGCGCGGCAGGTGCGCGCCGAACGCGCGCCAGGCTTCGGTGTAGCCGTTGGCCTCGAGCGTGTTCATCGGGCTGCCGTGGCCGATGAAAAGCGCGGGGGTGCGGGTCATGGCGCCCGTTTTATCACAGCGCGCGCAGCGAGCCGAGCAGCACCTCAAGGTGCGCGCGGCCGAGCCGGCTCCACACGTTGTAGGTGCAGCGCTCTCCGCCGACGCGGACGTAAGCGACTGCGTTGAGCCCGCGGCCGTCGGGGTTGTCCG
Organism: Croceibacterium sp.; assembly: GCA_036519255.1. GTDB lineage: Bacteria > Pseudomonadota > Alphaproteobacteria > Sphingomonadales > Sphingomonadaceae > Croceibacterium_A. Next base: position 8,689 of record DATDLP010000558.1, on the reverse strand, counting down.
CGGGGAAGTCCTGCGCGCCTTCGACCCCGTAGCCGGCGAAGGCCGGCGCGGGGAGGTTCGCCAGCGTGGTGAAGTGCGGCCACTGCGCGCCGAGCCGCTCGGCCTGCGCGGCGGGCGGGGCCGCGTCGCCGTCGAGCACGCCGGGGCCGGCGACGCCGTAGGCGCTGCGCACTTGCGGCGTGTCGAACGCGACGCCCCAGCCGCCGGAGAACTCGGCGCGGCGGGCGGTGGCGGGGGCGCCGCCATCGGTGGTGAAAGCGAGGGGGCCGCAGGCGGCGCGGTCCCTGGACTTGGCCCATTCGGCGCGGATCAGGCTGGCGGCGAGCGGCTCAGAGCCGGCGGCGGGCGGATCGTCGGGCGGCGCGTGCGGCGGCGGGCTGGCGGCGCCGGATGGCGCGGGGGAGGCGTTTTCGGTCGCGTCGGAGGACGGCCCCTCGGCGACGGGCTCGCGCCCGCACGCGGCCAGCGCGAGCGTGGCGAGGGGGAAGAACAGGCGCGGTCGGGTCATGCGGGAAGCAACGCCCCGCGCGGCGGGCGGGTCCGCCGGGCGCGATGGGCCGGGCCGGCGGCGCGGCCGCATCGCGCGAATGGTCCCAATGTTCGCAGTGGCCAAGGCGGCTATGGACTGTCCTGATTTTGCTTGAACCGTTCGCCCCGAGCCCTTCGGCAGGTTCAGGATGAACTGCCGACCTTCGGTCGTCAGCCGAGGCATTGCGCAAACGCATCGGTTCTCGGCTTCGCTCGAACCGGCCCCTCGACTTCGCTCGGGACGAACGGATTCCGACTGAGGAGGACGCACCCTAGTGCGACGGCGTGTCCGCGAGCGCGTCGAGCAGCGCCGGGAAGCTCTTGCGTGCGGTGGCCTGGGGATCGGCGGTATCGTCCTTGCGCAGCTCCCACGGGGCGGCGAAGCGCCGGGGATCGAGCCGGGCGAGCAGCCACATCAGCAGCCGGTCGCTCGGCAGGCGCTTCTCGGCGACCAGCTCGCCCTCGTGCCACACCTGCTCGGTGCGGCCGTTGATCGCGCGGTCGAAGGCGATCGCCGAGAGGCGCCCGACGGCGAGCTGGTCGGCGGTGTCCCACGCAGCCGCGAACGCGGGCGAGCGAGCGCGCAGGCGATAAGCCGAGCGTGCGGTCAGCCGCGCCGCCGCGCTGGCGAGATGGACCGAGCCGGTCTCGGCGAGGTTTTCGAGGAACAGCCGCTGCCGCTCGGCGCTCCAGCCGGCCCAGCGCTTGCGGCTGTCCTCGAGCGGGACGCCGTCGAACGGCATGGCCTCTACCGGCGGGGCGTCAGGGTCAGGTTCGGCGGGAGGCAGGAGGTCGGTCGGCCAGACTTCGTTGCGCTCGTTGGCGGGGACCAGCGACAGGCTCGGGCCGCCCTCCTCGTCGGCCGCCTTGGCGACCGCCTCGAACTTGTCGGCGGCGGCGCTCCAGTTGTCGAATTCCTCGAGGGTCAGATCGCGTGCTGTCCTGCGTGCCATGATGCTTGCTCCTTGCTGAGTCGCAAGAAGGGAGCGGAGCAGGCGAAATCCTACATTGGAAGTTCTTTTTTTGTTCCGGTCTATCCGCGCCGGAGCGGTGCGATCCGCCGGACTGCTGAGGCGCGAGCTAGTGCTTTGATTTTCTCACGCAAAGACGCAAAGGCACCAAGAGGTTGCGATTGCGGCGAAGCCGCTTTGTAAGCTGCGGCGCCGCGCCAGGCGCAACATCGGGATCGGGAGCGGCTTCGCCGCGTGCACGTCATCTTGGCGCCTTTGCGTCTTTGCGCGCGTCCATTTTTCCGACCCATCGGCACAGGCGACGGCCCGCGGGCCAAGCGCAGGCGCCCACCGAGCACTCAGTCGATGATCTCCGGCCCGCCGTCGGCGGCCATGCGCGCGAGGGTGGCCTTCATCTCGGCGAGACGCCGGGCGAGTGCGGCTCCCAGTGCTCGACCTCGCCGACCACGCGCAGCCGCTCGCGCGAGCGGTAGGATTGGGTGGGGTTGCCGGGGAAGCGTTTGTCGGTGAGGTTGGGATCGTCCTCGAACGCGCCGGTTGGTTCGACGAGGTAGATGCGCTCACGGCCCGCGCCTTTGGCCAACTCACAGCCCAGATCGCCGCGTCGAGCGTGCCGGAGAAGTAGATCCACGACAGCTTGCGGTCGGCGTAGTTGGAGGTGTGACCGGGGGGTGAGCAGGTCGCCCGGCGCGAGGTCGGCGCGGGTGCCGCGGTAGAAGGGGCCAGTGGCGTTGATGGCGTAGATCATAGTATTGGTCTTCGGAATGAGGAGGGAAGAATGAAGAGCCAACTGCGCAGTTTGGTGGCCGAAGCTCTGTATCCCAACAGTGCGTACCTGTTGCCTGCTATGTGCGAACGATATGGAATGGAGCCCGGCGACGGCCAAGAAGCCATGTCGAGCAAGCGCAGTTATGTCATGCGTCGCCTTGAAAAGCTCTCGGATGGGCGTGTCCTAGAAATTGCCAAGGAGGTCGTTAAAGACCACCCGAACGACAGCCTTCAGACTGCTATCGAACAACTCGCCGACGGTGGTCTCGTGACTGACATCACGCGTCACCGTTTGGCGAAGTCGTTGAACGGCGTGGATCTCGGTGGCTCACGCGATCTCTTAGAGATTCTTCGCAAACACTTTCCGCAAATCGACCACACTGAATCTATTTATGATCCTTTCGACCGCCTAGCGGATGACATCGTCCGACACGTCATCCTCAATGAGGATTGGACCAACAAGGAATTGTTGGAGCGCGTTGGCTTTCTAACCTGTTCCCAATCCAAGCTGTTCGGCTTTCTCGCGGACCTTCTCCATCCCATCACCCGTGACGCCGAGGATCAGGAAAAAATCGCGAAACAACTCAATGAATTGCTCGTCCAAGATGGTTTCGCGTTAAGACCGGCTGACAAGGTTTCTGGCAGCGCCATCTACCAGATTGAGGAAGTTGCGCGGTCTAGCGAACGGCCAGCCGATCAGATGATCTCGGCGACCCTTATTACCTTTGACGAAGGTGGAGTGCATTACGCGTGGCAGAAGGCGCTTGAGCGCCGTCGCGACGATCCCGAAGGGGCGATAACCGCAGCCAAGACACTTTTGGAAACGGTCTGCAAACACATCGTCGATGAAGTCGGCGGAGAATATGGAAATGACGATTTGCCGAAGCTGTATGCGATTGCCGCAGAAGCCCTCAATCTAGCTCCAAGCCAGCACAGTGAGGCAGTGTTCAAGGCAATCCTAGGAAACTGTCAGTCCGTTGTCGGCAATCTAGCCGGCATCAGAAACAAGCTCGGCGACTCCCATGGACAAGGGAAGCGCTATGTCCGTCCAAAACCGCGTCATGCGGAACTCGCCGTAAATCTTGCAGGGACGATGGCCATGTTCCTCGTCGCATCATGGCAGGAACGAGGTACGGGATGACGCAGACGAGAAAGGACAAAGCGGTTCATGTCTCTTGAACGCCGTGATCAGTTAGTTGAGCAGATCGTAGAAACGCAGCCCAAGCTGCTCGCATTCGTTCGAGACCGTGGGCCTGGGCACGTCATGCTGCCGGGTTGGGAGGTGCTGTCCTATAGCTTCCAAAAGGGGTTCGAAACACTTTGGGATCATGCACGGGCGGATTCTTCGGGTCTGCTTTCGCAGCCCGTATTGTCACTCTGGCGACAAAGCGTTGAACTCGCTCTCAAAGCAGCAATTCTATATATCGCTGGTGGCATCAACGGTAAGCCGGGCCATAACCTTGCAGCGCTGTTCGCCCAGTTGTTAGCAGCTCGGGAAGAGCTTGGTTTCGTCGATGATGACGAACTGACAGCCAGCGTCAGAGCGATGATTGCCTTGGTGCGGTCGCTCGACCCGTTCGCAGATCGCTTCCGTTATCCCGAGGCGAAGGACGGGACGCCCTTCGATGGGATCGACGTAAACCTAGATGAGCTGTTCCAAGCTCATTGGATCATTGTGACCTATTGTGCAGGCTGCGAAATCGAGGTCGAAGAAATGAGAGGTTTTCACCTCTAATCGTGCTCGCGGATTGCGGTGACGGCTCCAAACCTCACGCCGCTTTCGGCGCCGGAGCCCCGCGCAATAGCCCTTCGGTGCTGAGATCCTCGTCGAGGTCGGGCCAGTGGATGCCGTAGCCGCCGGCGCTGGTCTGCCAGTTGGCGCGCTCGGTCGGAGTGCCGCAGGCGAGGCGCGGGTACCAGGCGAGGGGAACCGCGATCGTACGACCGTCCACAAGGTCGACCGTCAGCGTGTCGTCGGTGCAGCGAACGTCGCTGACGCGCTCGTCAGCCGCTCGTGCCGAAATGGTCATGCCACGCCTCCAGCAGCAGGCCGCGGTGCTCCGCGGCCAGGTTCACTATCGCATTGATCTCCTTCCGACGAAAGCCGCGGCTGCGTGCCAGCTCGAGGCTTGCCAGCCAGACTTTGGCCGTGGCCGCGTCTCGGTCGACGTGAACGTGCGGCGGTTCGTTCGGTTCGTGGCTGAAGAAGCAGAAACGGTAGGCGCCCCCGCAGGACAGCGGGCATCGCCGGTCCCCTTCGCCATTCCACTCCCGGCGGGAAAGTAGTCGAGTTCGCGGTCGAGAGGGGACGAGGTGGATCCGTTTCGGATGCGTCTCTGCGCCGACGGCAGGCGGCCCGGATCAGACCGGCGAACCCGGCCTCGCGCAGGCGCTGCTCCCAGTCCGGCCGCAGGCGTTGACGCGATGGCGGGCTGGTAACTGTCCGCAACCAGCTAGGGATTCGCTGCCATATGCCCGCGGATCGCCTTCGCCACGGAGGCCATGACCGCAGTCCGGTTCTTGATCGCGTCAGGTCCGGAAACCAGCAGCTTGTCGATCGTCGGATTGGTGATGAACTCGGCCTCGATATAGGCGGCGACGCATTTGTTGGGCCGCGTCGTGTTGCCGAGCGCCGTATCGCGCAGCACGCCCATCACGCCGGGACCCGACTGCGTGTCGGGCTTGACCCCGCGGTCCTTGGCGCCCGGGTGGATCGCCTTCATGCCCGCGAACAGGCCGGCATGGACCGCAAGCGCGAACGCCTTGTCGTCGGCCTCGTTGGTGTTGCCGTTGGATGCGGCGGCGAAGTAGGTTTCGGCACCTTGGGCAGTGGCTACGCCGCCGTTGAAATGCAGGCAGACGAACGCCTTGGCCCTGCTCGTCCCGGCAAGCGCGGCGCGTTGGGCGATGCCGACATTCACGTCGGTGGTGCGCGTCAGCACGACATTGATCTTTTGCCCCGCCGCGGCAGCCTGGCTGATCAGCAAGTCACGCAGAATCAGGCAGAAATCGAGCGCGAGCTTTTTCTCCTTCACGCCCGAGACGCTCACGGCGTTGTTGGGCGAGCTGCCCCCGAGCTTGGCCACACCACCGTGGCCCGGATCGAGCACGATCGTGCCGATGTCCTTGGCCCCGGCCGACGCCGACGGCGCAGTGGTCACGTCATCCAGCATTTCGGTGGCTTCGCCGAGCAGCGCCAGCACGCGATCCGCGTAGCTGGCGCTGGGCGTGTAGATGGGCCCGATAAAACGAATATAGTCCTGCGGCGTCGCGACATGCATTTCCCAGCCCGAATAGGGCGCGCGGCCGATAAACGCCCAATACCCTGCGACGAAATTCTCGAGCGTTGCGAACTTGCAGTAGGCGTCGAGCCCGTCGTGCGCCTGGTACATGACGCGAGTCGCGAACAAGCCCATCTCGGGCCGCCATTTGAGCCCGCCGAAATTGTAATGCAGCGTCGCCAGATCCGAGGTCCCCCGCCCGCTCTCAAGCATCCACTGCGCGAGCGTGACCGGCTTCAGGTGCGGATGGCGAATCGTTTCCCCGGCATAGATTTGCGCGAGTCGCCTGATCAGCGATTCATCCGGCATGACATACCCCCCGTATTCGTGCACTCTCGCTCTAGAGATCGATTGCCGGCATTATTGTAGAAACGCGACGCACGACACTCAGGCGCCTCTTATTACGGAAATTTCGCGAGCAAGATATACTCTTTCCGTGCCAGCCCGTGAGGTGCAGGTACTGGCGAGCGGGACCGGGATCGTGCGGCCGTCCGTCAGGTCGATCGTCGGGCGTGTTGTCCGTACAGCGCATCGCGTTGCGCGCTCTTCGGCCATCGTGCCGGAATAGTCATGCCACGCTGCGAGCAGGAGACGGCGACGGGCAAGATACCGCGACGGTGCACTCAACCAACCGACGACCTGTCGCCGCGATTCCGACGCTCGATCAAATCCCACCGGTTCCCATACAAGTCGCAAAATACCGCCACCGTCCCATATGCCTGCTCCATCGGTGGCCGCACGAACTCCACCCCCTTCGACAGCATCGCAGCATGGTCGCGGTCAAAATCGTCGGTCTCGAGGAACAGGAACACCCTCCCGCCGGCTTGGTCGCCGACGAAGCGCTCCTGCTCGGGCGTGGCGGCGCGCGCGAGGAGGAGGTGGGCGGCGCCGGGCGGAGCGCCCGGGGGTGCGACAAGGACCCAGCGCTTGTTCTGCTCGGGCTGCGGCTCGTCGGCGACGAGGGTGAAGCCGAGCTTGCCGGTGAACCAGGCGATCGCCTCGTCGTAGTCGCGCACGAGCAGCGCGACGTGGGCGATCGCGCGGGGCATGCTACTCGCGGTCGCCCCGGGGCGACAGCCGCACCACCCACTGCGGATAGCCTTCGGGGCTCAGCGCGATGTCGTGCGAGGCGATCGGGTCGTCGCCGGTCTCGATCCAGCCTCGGCCGTCGCACGCGTCGCACAGGCAGCGCTTCGAGCGCTGGCTGGCGAGGTCGATCTCGCAGTTCCACTGGCCGTGGCCGAGGCACTTGGGGCACTTCACGTCGAGCTGGCCGGTGCGCGGCAGGACGGGAATGCCGTCGAGCGCGTGGGCATCCCCGGGGGCCGAGCACAGGACGATACGCTTCTCGTGGGACATGGCGCGGGGGCCTTACGCGGTTGCAGGACCGGCGGGGGGATACTTACCTCGCGTCGCCCTGTCATCGGGCACGAAAATCGCCTCGTCGTAGTCGCGGACGAGCAGGGGCGACGAGGGTGAGCGACCGGGGCATCGGATCGTCATAGCTTTGCGCGGGGGCGCGTGTCACTGTCGCGACGATGGTCCGCCGCTTCGTCCGCTGGGCGCTGGCCGCGATCTATGCCGTCGCCGCGGTGGCGCATTGGCTCGCTCCGGCGCCGTTCGTGGCCATCGTGCCCGGGTGGGTGCCGTGGCCGGGCGCGGTGGTCGCGCTGACCGGGGTGGCCGAGGGGCTCGGGGCCGTGGCGCTGGTGCAGCCGTGGTCGGCACGGCTGCGGCGCGCAGGGGCGGCGGGGCTGGCGCTCTACGCGCTGTGCGTGTGGCCGGCCAACCTCAATCACCTGCTGATCGACCTCGCGCGCGGCGACGGCAGCGGGTTGCCGCTGGCCTATCACCTGCCGCGGCTGGCCGCGCAGCCGCTGCTGATCTGGGCCGCGCTGTGGGCCGGCGAGGTGACGGACTGGCCGTTCGGGCGCGCGGGTCGATCGTCCGGCGGGCCGAGCCGCGGTTGAAGCGGTCGCGCCGGCGGAACTCGCGACCCGCTGGTCCGTTCGCCATTTCTCGCCGGAGGGCCTGGCGTAGCGCCGGGGCTTCCGCCCGCTCGGAGACAGCGCATGGCCAAGGGTCAGAAGAAGTCGAACAAGGAAATCCGCAAGCCCAAGGCGGAGAAGGTGAAGACCAACGCCTCGCAACCGAGCCAGAAACCGGGCTCGGTCACGGGACTGGAGAACTTGCGGAACAAGACAAGCTGACGCTGCTGGTCGTGGGTCGGCCGGCGTTCGGCGGTCTCGCACAACAGCAACCCGCCTGACGATCGCCGGCGAACCGCGCCGCGTCGGGGGTGCGACGCGGACCCGGCGTTTGTTCGTTGCGGCCCGCGGCTAGCGGAAGTTGCAGCTCGTGCCGGCCCACAGCGCGGTGATCGGGCTGTCGGGGTGTGGGCTGTCGAGCAGGCCGTAGAGGTCGCCCGCCACGAACTCGGTGCCGAGCGAGGATTCGAGCACCTTGACGGCGTAGGCCGCCTCGAGGTCCGCCCTGGTGGAGCCCGGCCCGACGCCGGCGGCAGTGGCGATGCGTCCGGTTGCGCCGGTGTCGGCGAACCAGCCGACGAACGCGCCGTCCTGGCCGTAGAGCGTCAGCCAGCCGTCCCAGCGGGCGAAGTCGAGCGGGCCGGCCTCGCACTCCTCGTTGCGGCCGGTCAGCGGCTCGCCGAGGAAGCCGAGCGCCATGACCGCGCGCTGCCACGGCGTGCCGAAGGGCAGCGGGCGGGCGGAACCGGAGGCGGGATCGAACAGGCGCAGGCCTTCTCCGTCGACTGCGAGTGCGGTGGGGTCGGCGGGCGCGGCCGCGGAGGAGGCCGCGGCGGCAGTGGTCTCCGCGGGGGCCGGTTCGGACGCGGTCTCGCCGCTGCAGGCGAGCAGCAGCGAGGGGGCGGCGAGCGCCGCGAGGCAGCGGAGGCGGTTCGCGCGCGCCATCGTCACGGCGCCTTCTTGGCCTTGTGCGCGGCGATCGCCTCGTCGAGCTCGGCGATCCGCTGGCGCTCGGGGGTGTCCTTCGCCAGCCCCTTGAGTCGGCAGGTGGCCCACAGCGCCTTGCGCTCGGATTCGAGCGCCTTGAGGTAGAGATCGGCCATCGCGCGAGCCTGTGGGCCCGGCGCCGGGGCGAGTAAACCGAATTCGCGCG
>DATDLP010000557.1:0-10809 GCA_036519255.1 Croceibacterium sp. | reverse complement strand
TCGCCGTGCCACTCGTCCCACTTCTCGAGGTTGAGCGAGCTGAGGCAGCACACCGCGGTGCGGTCGTTGCCCAGGTGGTCGCGGCCGGTCGGCAGGGTGATCTCGCTGCACAGGTTCGAGGTCGAGACCTTGAGTCCGAGCTCGCGGTGATGCCGCGGCATCATCCGGTTCACGGTGTCGGAGAACACGATGTACGGCTCGCCGGTGGCGAGGCGGGTTTCGACCAGCTTCTGGAACAGGCTGCGCGCGTCGACCTTGCTGCGCACCGAGCCGTCCTTCGGGCTGCGCAGCTGCCACTCGTCGCCGTTGCGCACCGCTTCCATGAACGCGTCGGTCACCAGCACGCCGTGGTGCAGGTTGAGCGCCTTGCGGTTGAAATCGCCCGAGGGTTTGCGGATCTCGAGGAACTCCTCGATCTCGGGATGGCTCACGTCGAGGTAGCACGCGGCCGAGCCGCGCCGCAGCGATCCCTGGCTGATCGCCAGCGTCAGCGAATCCATCACCCGCACGAACGGAATGATCCCGCTGGTCTTGCCGTTGAGGCCCACGGGCTCGCCGATCCCGCGCACGTTGCCCCAGTAGGTGCCGATCCCGCCGCCGCGGCTGGCGAGCCAGACGTTCTCGTTCCACGTGCCGACGATGCCCTCGAGGCTGTCGTCGACGCTGTTGAGATAGCACGAGATCGGCAGCCCGCGATTGGTGCCGCCGTTCGACAGCACCGGGGTCGCCGGCATGAACCACAGCTTCGAGATGTAGTCGTACAGCCGCTGCGCGTGCGCCTCGTCGTCGGCGTAGCAGTCGGCGACGCGCGCGAAGAGATCCTGGTAGCTTTCGCCGGGGAGCAGGTAGCGGTCGGTCAGCGTGTCCTTGCCGAACTCGGTCAGTAGCGCGTCGCGCGCCGAATCGGTCGCGATCGTGAAGCGGCGCGGATTGACCGCCTTCGAATCGGTAGAAGGCGCGCTCGCCGCCTTGACGGCCTGAGCCATCGCGCCGGCGGCTGCCTCGGCCACCAGCTCGTCGCTGCCCTGGTCTTTCCTGTCCATCTTCACTGCCTTGTCCGTCTTCGCCGGGGCGTCCGCTTCGCGCACGGCCGTGCTGCCGTTGTCGAGACCCATTGCCGCTTCGTCCCCGTTCCGAAATTCCATCGCGCGCCGCTCCCGAGTGTTCTCGTCCGAATGCCGGACTCTTTTCTCATGTTCCGCATGTGTTCGAATCGGCGGGCGCCTCGCCAGCCTACCAAGCCGCATGCGGGAGCGGGGAAAAACTTATCCCCCGCGTGTCCCCAGCCGGGCGTTGCGCAGGATACCGACGGACCCGATTCCGGGTCGCGGCGCGGTCCCCGCGCGGCGATGCAGAATCTAGGTCTAGTGGGTATCCCCTGCAACCCGACCACAAGCATTAGTGAATCGGACCGGATTCCCGATCAAGAGGGTTAAGGACGAATTACCCCGCATGGAGCTGCCAAATCCGGGGTGTGTCGTCCGAGCAATACAGCGCGACGCGCGGGCAAACCGCCACTGCTGCGCGGCGCAAGAGTCAAAATGACTCTGTCGAAAAAAACCTGTGCGTTGCGCGCGCTTGAATCATCGGAATCGGGTGGCGCAAGAATGCTGCGTCACCGCGGCTCGTGCCATGCCAACGCCCGCGCTAAGCAGGCAGGTGATGGCTCGCATGAAGCACACCTCATTGCCCCCGCCCTATCTGAAACGGGTCTGGCTCGACGACGATCAGGTGTCGGATCGTCAAGCCTACCCCTATTGCCTGCCGCTGTTTCGCGATCCCGGATTCGAGCTTCTGTTCGATCGCCCGATCACGATCATCGTCGGCGAGAACGGGACCGGCAAGTCGACGCTACTGGAAGGCATCGCCGTCGTGGCGGGCTTCGACGAAGGCGGCGGCGGGCCGGGCTATCGAGCCGTCGATCACTCGCGGGCTATCGAGCGGGGCGGCGGCGTGCTGGCCGACGCGTTGCGCGCCAGCTGGCTGCCGAAAGTCAGCCAAGGCTGGTTCTTCCGCGCCGAAAGCTTCTTCTCGGTCGCGCGTTATCTCGACGAAGCGGCGCGCGATGTCGGCGCCTGGGGGCCGGACTATCTCTCACACTCGCACGGCGAAGGCTTCATGCGCTTCTTTGAAGAGCGCTGCACACGGCCCGGAATGTTCATCTTTGACGAGCCCGAATCCGCGTTGTCGATGACCCGCCAATTCGAGTTCCTCAAGCTGCTCGCACGCATCGACGCTGGCGGCATGAGCCAGGTGATCATGGCCACTCACGCACCGATCCTGATGGCGCTGCCGGGAGCCAGACTGCTTCGGCTCGGTAAGTACGGCCTCGACCCGGTCGCGCTCGAGGACACCGACCACTATCGGCTGATGCGCGAGTTCATCCTGGATTGGCGGGGGACCGTGGATGCGATGCTCGGCGAATAGCTACCGCTCCGAATCCAGCATGGCCATTTGCGCCGGGGCGTAGCGTTCTCCCGCTATCGCATCGGCCGGGATCGCGGCGTCGATCGCGGCCAGTTGATTCGCACTGAGCCCGGCCTCCAGCGCGGCGACCGCTTCGGCCACCCGTTCGGGCCGCCGCGCGCCGACAAGCGGGACGATGTCGTCGCCCTGCGCGAGCACCCAGCCGAGCGCGAGCTGGCCCGCGCTGAGCCCGAATCCCGCCGCGACCTCGGCCAGCCGCCCGGCGACCGCGACGTTGCGCTCGCCCGCCTCGCCCTGGAAGCGCGGGGTATGCACGCGGAAATCGCCCGCCGCCTGCTCGCCCGGCTGCCACCCGCCGGTCAGCAGCCCGCGGGCGAACACGCCGTAGGCGGTCACGGCGATGCCCAGCTCGCGGCACGCGGGCAGCACGGCGCGCTCGATGCCGCGCGTGGTCAGCGCGTACTCGATCTGCAGGTCGCAGATCGGATGCACCGCGCTCGCGCGGCGCAGCGTCTCGGCGCCGACCTCGCTGAGGCCGATATGGCGCACCCACCCGGCCGCGACGCACTCGGCGATCGCGCCCACGGTGTCCTCGATCGGCACCTGCGGGTCGAGCCGCGCGGGGCGATAGACGTCGACGTAATCGGTGCCGAGCCGCTGGAGCGTGTAGGCGAGCGCACTCTTCACCGCGTTGGGCCGCGTATCGTTGCCGAGCCAGCCGCCGGCGGGATCGCGTTGCGCGCCGAACTTGACGCTGAGCTTGTACGACTCGCGCGGCAGCCCCCGCACCGCCTCGGCGATCAGCAGCTCGTTGTGGCCCATGCCGTAGAAGTCGCCGGTGTCGAGCAGGTCGATCCCGGCATCGAGCGCGGCATGGATCGTGGCGATCGCCGCCGCGCGGTCGGCCGGGCCGTACATGCCCGACATCGCCATGCAGCCGAGCCCGATCGCCGAAACCTCGGGGCCAGTGCGTCCCAGCTTGCGTCGTTGCATTGGCCCCCTCCTCCTCACCGCACCTGGCAACCTCAGGGTCGCAAGAGTGACACCGTGTAACCCTCACCCATCCATCCAACCTTCTGAATTACATTAATTTTCGTGCCAAAGTGACGGGTGACGCTTCTCCAGGTTCAGGACGATATCGGTCCCTCGATTCGGGCGGCATCTTGCGAATCGGGACCGTCATGCCTGTCGGAACGTATCAGGAACGATCAGAGTAGGAAAGCGGTCTCGGATGCTACGGCCGGTCGGCGCGCGCGCCATCGTCGACCGCTGCAAGCTGCGTCCCGTCGCGGCGATACGGATCGTCGCGGAAGGCGATCGCTTGCCCTTCGGGGATCGCGGTCAGGTAGGTGATGTAGATCGGCACCACTTCGGGCAGCGGCACGATCTTCTCGGCCTCGCGCACGCGGCCCGGCAGCGCCTCGCCCATCAGCCAGCGGTGCATCTTCGCCGCGTCGGCCAGCCGCACGCAACCCGAGCTCAGCTGGCGCTCGTCGAGCCGCAACAGCTGCTTGTCGGGGGTGTCGTGCAGATAGATGCCCTGGGCGTTGGGGAACTCGAACTTGACCTTGCCCATGAAGTTGTCGCCGCCGGGCAGCTGGCGCACGTGCACTTTCGCGCGGCCTTCGTGCACCGCCTGCCAGTCGACCGTCGCCGGATCGAGCAGCGCGGCGTCGGGGCGCCAGTCGGCAAAGACCTGGTAACCGCCATTCTTGAGGTAACGGACGCCGCGGTCGAGCACGTTGGCCGAGATCGTGTTCCGCACCAGGTCGTCTGGCACGTTCCAGTACGGGTTGAGCACCGCATGGCGGATGAAGCCGGCCATCATCGGCGTCTGCAGCTCGGGCTTGCCGACCACCACGCGCATCGAATCGACCGGCTTGCCGTCCTCGTACATCCACAGCGTCGCGCTCGCCGCGTCGACCAGGATATGGCGGCCGCTCGGGATTGCCGGGATTGCGCGCACCCGCGCGAGATTGGTCCACAGCTGCCGCTGCTGGCTCTCGGAGAAGCGCGGATCGTCCATCGCGTCGCGTAGCGGCGCGTAGAGCGGATGCATCCAGCGCATCTCGGCGACGTAGTCCTCGAGCCCCTCGGCCGAGGCCGCGGCGGTGTCGAGCGCGGCGCGCGCGGTCGGCACGACCGGGGCGAGCGCGGCGCTCTCGTAGATCATGGCCTCGTGGTTCGCGCCGCGCATCGCCCGGACGTAGGCGGCGAATGCGGTCGACAGCGCGACCTCGGCCTTGGCGACATCGTCGGCATCGCCGCGCCGCGCGTCGTCGACCTGCTTGGCCACCCGGCTGAACCGGAGCGCCTTCGGATCGACTCCATCGTACTGCGCAGTGCGCAAGTGATGCATCAGCATCGAGGCCGCGCCCGAGGGCCGGCCGAACTGGTTGAGCCACAACGGCTGGTTGCCGCGCGCGGCGTAAAACGCGCGCAGCTCCTTTCCCGCGCGGTCGGCGATCTCGCGCTGAAGCGCCGAGGGCTGGCTCGCCGCCTGCCCCCGGCTCTGCGCCCGGGCCGCCTGGGGCAGCGGCGCAAGACGCGCCGCGGCCAGGACCGGACCCATCAAACGGAGCATATGCTCCCTTCGCGTGCTGCCCATGCTCCGCTCGATGGCCCGGGGGGTCAGCCGCGTTCGCCGGTGTAGGCGAGGTTGGTCGGCTGCACGACCGGGCTGCCCGAGTAGTACTGGCCTTCGCGCACATAGCCGTCGACGCAGCCGTCGTTGTTCGAGTCGGCCCAGATCGCGCCGGCAAGGCCGCCGACCGCCGCGCCGATCGCCGCGCCCTCGAGCACGCCAAGGCCACCGATCAGGGCGCCCGCGCCCGCGCCCGCTGCCGCGCCGACACCCGCGCCGGTCACGGCCGAGCCGGTCACCGACGGGCCGCAGCGGGTGGCCGAAGCGTTCTGGTAGCCGGTCGGCGAGCCTTCGTAATACTGACCGTTGTAGACGTAGCCGTCGGCGCGGCCGTCGTTGTTGCGGTCGGCCCAGACCGCGCCGGCGAGACCGCCGACCGCGGCACCGATCGCCGCACCGGTGAGCAGGTCGCCGCCGGCAATCGCGGCGACGCCCGCGCCGCCGGCCGCACCGATCGCGGCGCCGGTGCCGGCGCTGGCCAGCGTGTCGTTTTCGGCAGAGGTGGTGCAGGCGCCCAGAGGCAATGCGGCGGCCGCGACGACCGAAAGTATGGCTCTCTTCATGATGCTTCTCCACTCGAGGCCATCGAAGGCGGCAGCACCGCCTCTCCGGCAATCGGATTGGGCCTCCCGCGCACCCAACGTGGATTGACCAAGGCGGTTTCCGCCGAAATCAAGCTGGTGTGTTACCCCTAGGGGTATCTGCGGCGAACCGCGCCTCAGCTGCGGCAGGCGGTGAGTTCAGCGCGGCCGCCACGTGTAGTCGGTGCGCACCTCCCAATCGATCGCCCGGCCGGCCGCGTCGCGCGCCGGATCGAAGCGAAAACGCTGCTCGATCAGGCGGCAGGTGGCCTCGTCGAGCACCGCATAGCCGCTTGTGCGCAGGACGCTACAACGGTCGACCGCGCCGTCGCTGCGGACGCGGTAGCTGACCACGACGGTGCCGGCCGCGCCGCGCGGCGGGCGCGTGCGGCGGTAGTCTTCGTTGGTCAGCGCCCCGGCGAGGCGCCGCGGCGGCAATGCGGTGCCGACGCCTGTGCCGGAACCGGCCCCGCCCGGTCCCGACCCCGAGCCTGCGGTTTCGCCGGCCCCGCTGCCGGACCCGGAGCCCGGATCGACCGACGGCTCGGCCGGGGTCGGGCTGGCCAGCGGGATCGGCGGTTCGGGCGGCGAGGGCGTCTCGTCCGCTCCCCGGCTCGCGGGCGCGGGGGCCTGCGCATCGGGTTCGTCGGCGATCTCGGGCGGCGGGGGCGGCGGCTCGCGCAACGGTACCGCCACGAGGCCAGGAGCACGCGCTTCGGGTGGCAGGGAGGGGCTCCGTACGAGCAACAACAGCGCGATCGCGATCGCGTGCAAACCGATCGCGCCGGCCAGCGCGAATGCCCGGTTGCGGTCGTGAAGCAGCTCCGCGGCCATTGCTCACCTGCAGCTTGTGCAGGGGGAAACAACCGTGGCGGTTCTGCGATCCTAGGGCGACCCTAGAGACTGTCCTGATTCGCTCGGCACAGTCCCTCGACTTCGCTCGGTACGAACGGATTCTGACTAAAGAGGACGCACTCTAGTCCTAGTCGGTGGCGATCACTCCGTCGGGTCGTCGGCGTCGAGCCCGTAGGCGGTGTGCAGCACGCGCACCGCGAGCTCGGTCTCGTCCTCGTCGATCAGCACCGAGATCTTGATCTCGCTGGTCGAGATCGCCTGGACGTTGATCGCGCGGTCGGCGAGCGACCTGAACATCGTCGCCGCGACGCCCGCGTGGCTGCGCATGCCGACGCCGACGACCGAGATCTTGGCCACCTTGGTGTCGGTGATGATGCGGTTGAAGCCGATCGTCTCGCGCCGGTCCTCGAGCAGCGCCTGCGCGCGCGCGAGGTCGGCCAGCGGCACGGTGAACGTCACGTCGGTCTCGCCTTTGTCGCGGCCCACGTTCTGGATGATCATGTCGACGTTGATCGCCGCCTCCGCCAGCGGGCTGAAGATCGCCGAGACCGCGCCGGGCCTGTCGGGCACGCGGGTGAGCACGACGCGCGCCTCGTTCTTGTCGTGCGCGATGCCGGTGACCAGCTGGCTTTCCATATTCAAACCTTCCATTTCCTCGTCGGAGACGATCATCGTGCCGGGCAAGTCGTCGGCCGACGGCGCGTCGTCGTCGATGAAGCTCGACAGCACCTGCACGCGCACGCCTTCCTTCATCGCCAGGCTGACCGAGCGGGTCTGCAGCACCTTGGCGCCGACCGAAGCCAGCTCGAGCATCTCCTCGTAGGTGACGTACTTCTGCTTGCGCGCGCGGGCGACGATGCGCGGATCGGTGGTGTAGACCCCGTCGACGTCGGTGTAGATGTCGCAGCGGTCGGCCTTGATCGCGGCCGCCACGGCGACCGCCGAGGTGTCCGAGCCGCCGCGGCCGAGCGTGGTTACCCGGTTCTCGGCGCTGAGCCCCTGGAACCCCGGGATCACCGCGATCTCGCCCGCCGCCATCGAAGCGAGCAGCGCCGCGGAATCGATCGAGGTGACTCGCGCCTTGGCATGCGCCTCGACGGTGTTGATAGGCATCTGCCAGCCGAGCCACGAGCGCGCCTTGCAGCCCATCGCCTGCAGGGTCAGCGCGAGCAGCCCGCTCGTCACCTGCTCGCCGCTGGCGACGACCACGTCGTACTCGGCCGGATCGTACAGCGGGTTGGCCTCGCGGCAGAAGTTGACCAGCCGGTCGGTCTCGCCAGCCATCGCCGAGACGACCACCGCGACCTCGTGCCCGGCGGCCTGCTGCTTGCGCACGATGCTGGCCACGCGCCGGATGCGCTCGGTGCCGGCCATCGAGGTGCCGCCGAATTTCATCACGATGCGGGCCAAGGGAATGCGCTCCTGCTGGTCTCGAGTTTCGCGCGCTGTTAGGGACGCGGCATGTCCGATGCAACTGTCGCAAATGCAACCATCCGGCCGGGGGAAGCGGCGCATTTCGCCGCGCTGGCGCGGGACTGGTGGGACCCGAAGGGCAGCTCGGCGATGCTGCACCGGCTCAACCCGGTGCGGCTCGGCTTCATCCGCGAGGCGATCGACCTGCATTGGGGCGGCGATGCCGCGGGCGTGCGGCCGCTCGCCGGCAAGGCCGCGCTCGACGTCGGCTGCGGCGCGGGACTGCTGTGCGAGCCGCTCGCCAGGCTCGGCGCCGAGGTCACCGGGGTCGACGCGGCGCCGGCGAACGTCGAGGCTGCGGCGCTGCACGCGGACGGTGTCGGGCTCGACGTGCGTTACATGGCGGGCGAGCTGGCGACGCTCGGGCTCGGCGCGTTCGACCTGGTGACGAGCCTCGAGGTGCTCGAGCACGTGGCCGACAAGCCCGCGTTCGTCGCCGGGCTCGCCAAGCATCTCGCGCCGGGCGGGCTCCTGGTGCTGTCGACGCCCAATCGCACCCCGCAATCGCGCCTGCTGCTGGTCGGCGCGGCCGAGGCGCTCGGTGCGGTGCCCAAGGGCACGCACCACTGGGACGACTTCGTCACGCCCGACGAGCTGCGCGAGCTGCTGGCCGGCGCGGGCCTGACGATGGGCGAGCCGCGCGGGATCGCGTGGTCGCCGCTGCAGGGCCTGCACCTGTCGGGCGACCTGTCGCTGAACTTCATTGTCACTGCCACCCGGGCGTGAGCGCGGTCGAACTCAAGCAACGGCTGCGCGCGGATCTCAAGGCCGCGATGCAGGCGCGCGCGAGCGACGAGGTCCGCCTGCTCCGCACGCTGATCGCCGCGCTCGACAACGCCGAGGCGGTGCCCGGGGGCGGGCTGGTCGACAAATACGTCCCTCGCTCGTTCGGCGATCCGAGCGGCGAGGTGGCGCGGCTCGCGCTCGACGACGCGGCGGTCGGCCGGGTGCTGGCGGATGAGATCTCGGCGCGGCTTGCCGCGGCGGACGAGTACCAACGGCACGGGGAAACCGCCGAGGAAGCGCGCTTGCGCCGCGAGGCCCAGCTGATTGCCCGCTACCGAGCTTAAAGCGAGGTTTCGATCGCGAGGCGCGCCTGCCGCTCGCGCTCCGCCCCTTCCCCGGCGATCCTGACGAACGGCACGCCCGCTTCGACGAGCACGCGCTCGGCGATCGCGGCAAACCGATCGCGATCTTCCTGTCGGTGGAAATACCGCGTCCCGTCGTCGATCCATGGAAGATCGGGCTCCAGCAGCAAGTAGAGATCGGCGCGCGGATACGACAGGAGCGTGTCCGGCGCTTTACCCAGAAGCATCTCGCTCCACGCCGCGGTCATCAGCGCGTCGGTGTCGATCACGAGGTGCGGCCCGGCCCACGGGTGCGCTGCTTCGATCATCGCGACCTGGGCGGCGCCGATCAGGAGCAGATCGTCGCGCGACAGGCTGCCGGGGTGCGCCTCGCAGTGGCTTCGGCCGTATTCGCCCACCCAGACGGTGTCGAGACGGTCGGCCAGGATCGCCGCGAGTGCGGATTTGCCCGTGCTTTCGATACCGTGCAGGCAGATCTGCTTCCGGTAGAAGCGGCGAACGACTTCGGGCAACACGGACCAGTGCGCCGCCGGATCGGCCCGCACCGCGCTGCCCGAGAGACTGCCGACCCGATCTGCGATCCCGAGCACGCGCCCGCCCAGCGGCACGAACACGCCCCCGACACGGTTTGCGAGCTCCGCACCGTAGCCTTCGCCCGCGAACAGGTAGTCGATCGGTTCGGGATGCGCATGACGGACGATCCGCCGCCAGAGGGTCCAGAAATCCGGGCTGTCGGCCGGTTGCTGCGGGACGGTTTCGCCATGACCGACGACCCGGCAATCGGGAAACAGCTCGCGCATCCAGCCGAGCCGCGACGCGCCCTCGATCGGGTCTCCCGGCAGCCAGCAAACCAATACCGTGAGCTGGTCGACCAGACGCCGGGCGGACTCGATCAGGGCGATGTGCCCGGCGTGCGGCGGCATGAACTTGCCGAGCAGAAAGCCGCGCTTCACTGGGCTCGCCTCGCTCCGATCGAGCAGAGGCGGATCACGCAGCGGGGGCCGCTCGCGAACGCTGTTCCGCCGCAATCCACTCCCTCAGCCCGATCAGCGACAGCACCAGGAACCCGCCGTAGAGCCCGGCGGTCGGATAAAGCCCGCGATCGATGTAGAGCGCGATCGAGGCGACATCGATCGCGATCCAGATCAGCCAGTTCTCGATCCGGCGATAGGCGAGCAGGATCTGCGCCGCGACGCTCGCGCCGGCGATCCCGGCGTCGGCATAGGGCAGCACGGCGTTGGTCAGCTCGTGCATCGCCCAGCCGAGGTTCACGCTGACCGCCGCGGTGACCATGATCCACACGCCGCGGCTGAGCCAGTCGAGCCAGCGCACCGGCACCCGGTCGTTCTCGCCGCCGATCCTGACCCACAGCCACCAGCCCCACGCCTGCGCGAGGATGAAGAACACCTGCAGCCCGGCCTCGGCGTAGAGCCGCTCCTCGAAGAACACGAAAATGTAGAGCGCGACCATGGCGATGCCGAACGGGAAGTTCCACACGCTGCGGAAGATCAGCAGCGCGATGTTGATCACCCCGAGCGCGGCGGCGGTCCATTCGATGACCAGCAGCGTCTGACTGTCGAAAACCATCTGGAGCGCCGCCTCCCCATCGCCGCCGCCGAAGCCGCGTTCCCCGTGCGCTTCGTTCCCGCGCGCCTTATCAGAGGGTTGCCGCCGCAGCTACCCGCCGTGTCGTTTCTCGTCCGTGCGGGGCGTGCACACCTGCGTCGACGATCCGGCCGGC
>DATDLP010000556.1:0-2090 GCA_036519255.1 Croceibacterium sp. | reverse complement strand
CCGAAGCAGAGGCCGTGCGCGGCGCCGGAGTCAAGGCATGACCTTTCGACACGCTCTGGGAGAGCCGGCCATCGGCGTCATCGGCGCAGGCGCCTGGGGCACCGCGCTCGCGCAGATGCTCGCCGCCGACGGGCGCGAGGTGCTGCTCTGGGTGCTCGAGCCCGAGCTGACAGACGAGATCAACGCGCGCCACACCAACTCGCTGTACCTGCCCTCGGCCGCGCTCGCGCCCACGATCCGCGCGACCAGCCAGCTCGCCGATGCAAACGAGTGTGAGATCCTGCTGCTGGTCACCCCGGCGCAGCACCTCGCGGCGACGATGGCCCGGATGCCGGCCCTGCCGCGCGACCTCGTGCTGTGCGCCAAGGGGATCGAGGCTTCGACCGGGCGGACCATGCACGACGTCGCGCGCGAAGCCGCGCCCGAAAGCGAGATCGCCGTGCTGTCGGGCCCGACCTTCGCGCACGAGGTCGCGGCGGGGATGCCCACCGCAGTGACGCTCGCCTGCGGCGGCGGGCAGGCGCAGTGGCAGAGGCTCGCTCCGGCGATCGCCCGGCCCGCTTTCCGGCCCTATTTCAGCGACGACGTGATCGGCGCCGAAGTCGGCGGCGCGGTCAAGAACGTGCTCGCGATCGCCTGCGGTGTGGTCGATGGGCTCGGGCTCGGCCAGAACGCCCGCGCCGCGCTGATCGCGCGCGGCTATGCCGAGATGCAGCGCTTCGGAGCGGCGCTCGGTGCGCAGCGCGAGACGCTCGCGGGACTCTGCGGGCTCGGCGACCTGGTGCTGACCTGCTCCTCGACCTCGAGCCGCAACTTCTCGCTCGGCAAGGCGCTCGGCGAAGGCCAGGATCCGCGCGCGCTGATGACCGACCGGCGCACGGTGGCCGAAGGCGCGCACACCGCACCGGTGCTGGTCGAGCTGGCGAAGCGCCACGGGGTCGACATGCCGATCGTCGCCGCGGTCGACCGCCTGCTCGCGGGCGCTCCGGCCAAGGCGGTCGCCGCCGAGCTGCTTACGCGCCCGCTGACTACCGAAGGTCCTGTCCCGAGCGCAGACGAAGGCGCCGTCGTTTGACCGGCACGCCTTCGATCGAATCGCCCGGCGGCGACCTTGCCGCGCTGGCCAAGGGCGGACGGACCAACCTGCTCGGTTTCGTGATGCGGCTCATCGCGCGGCTGCCGTTCCTGCTCATCGGCGGCCGCTACTACGGTGCCGAGGAGCTCGGGCGCTTCGCTTCGGCGCTGATCATCGTCGAGTTGCTGGCGATGTTGTGCACGATCGGCGAGAAGCGCGGCCTCGCGCAGCGGCTGTCGAACCACGACGACGATCCCCGTCCGCTGATCGCCGACGGCCTGTTCCTTGCGTTCCTTGTCGGCAGCGTGGCCGCGCTCGCGCTGTGGCTGGTGCCCGCGCCGATGTTCCCGAGCGGGAGCTACAGCGAGATCGATCGTCTGCTCGTGCTGGCGATCCCGGTGCTGGCGATGACCGAGATCATGCTCGCGGCACAGGCCTATCGCTTCGACGTCGGCGCCACCGTGCGCGCCCGCGCGATCGTGGAACCGTGGACGATCTCGATCATGGCCGGAGCCATGCTGTTCGTCGCGCCCGAGAGCGGGCTGTCGATTGCCTATCTGCTGTCGATCTACGCCGCCTTCTTCACCGCCGCATGGTCGTACCTGCGGACATACGGCGTGCCGCGCGGCTGGCGACCGCATCCGCTGCGCATGGGCCAGCTGGCCATGCGCGGCCTGCCGCTCACCGGAGCCGACGCGATCGAGTGGGGCACCCGCCGGCTCGACGTGTTCATTCTCGGCCTGTTCGCCGCGCCGAGCGCGGTCGGCGTGTATTATGTCGCGCAGCAGATCGCGAGCCTGCCGCAGAAGCTCAAGACCAGCTTCGAGCCGATCCTCGGGCCTGTGCTCACGCGCAAGCTGCGCGAGAAGGACTACGCGGCGATCGCCAAGCAGGTGTGCCAGGTCGGCTTCTGGATCACCGCTGCGCAGGCCGGGGTCGGCCTCGCGCTGGGCATCCCCGGCGAGGCGATCATGGGCCTCGCCGGCCCGAATTTCGTAGGCGGCACCGGCGCGCT
>DATDLP010000555.1:0-10689 GCA_036519255.1 Croceibacterium sp. | reverse complement strand
CATGGAGATCGATCCGGTCGAGCAGCGGGCCGCTGATCCTGGTCTGGTAGTCCGCCGCGCAGCGCGGTGCGCGGCTGCAGGCCAGCGCCGGATCGCCGAGATATCCGCAGCGGCAGGGCCGTGTTGCCTTCTTGATGCCCGGTATTGTGGCACATGTGCAAGCCCGTAAACCGGAGATTGCCGATCTGGAGCGGGATACGCTTGCAGCCAAGCTCAAGCGTCGCCGGTTCAATCTCGGCCTTCGGCAGAAGGACGCGGCACCGGCGCTTGGCGTCGGGGAGAATACACTGGTCGATTGGGAACGAGAGCAGAGCAGGCCTGCGGCCAGCTGCTATCCCGCGATCATCCGCTTTCTCGACTACGAGCCATGGCCGGAGCCAGCAACGCTCGGCGAGAGACTTCGCGCCGAGCGCCTGCGGCGCGGATTGTCAATAAGGGGAGCTGCTTCATATCTGCTGATAGACGAAGCGACATTTGCCAAGTGGGAGCGCGATGCCCGCATGCCTGCGATTAGCATGCGTGAAATCTGTGACGCATTTCTCGCCGGCAGGTGAAAGCACGGACGGTAGTTGGCCGAAAGCGGACTGACTGCATTGAGGTTCCATAGTTCAAAAGCTGACGCGCACGCGCTGTGCCGGGCTCGCGACCGTCGCGCATTTGGGTGTTGCTAGAGCAACGGCGCCTTAATCCTATTCCGCCGCAAGTCAGCGGCTGTCAGTCTCGGTCTCGTCGCTGGCTAAAGTTCGAGGATTGGCGGAATCTGGACAAATCAAACAATCAGCCACTGCGCAAGTGAGGGCAAACCTCGACTTTTGCTCGCCTCGTGCAACTGCTCTGCCAACACCAGATTATTAGTCCTTAGCCGTGCTCAAAACCCACGCAGCCGTGATGATCGACGTCCTCTAGGCCTGATGGTGCTGCCGATCCCGTAGTCCTGCGGGCTTTCACTGAACGTGAACCCGCGATCAATTTCGCTGCCCGCCCATTCGTGCGCTAGGTCAAGGATGGCCGCCACAGTCCACATCCGGCACCACCGCTTAGAAATCAGCCAGATGCTTCGGGACGCTGCGGTGACAAAGTCTCCTGCTCAAGCGCCAAGCCCGATTCCGACAACGCGTCCCACAGATCCCGAATAGCGCTTTCGGAGGGAGGTGCATCAGCCGAGCGAAGCTGCCTTTCGCTCGCTATGCCTTGGCTCAACAGTGTCGCTGCATCCATCAGGTGCGGGCGCAGCTTCAACCCGCGGCTCGCGATAGCCCGTTCGAGGTGCTGAAAGATGCGAACGCCACCGCCATCGAGATCACCCCAATGGAACGATGGCGCCTTCACCTCTTCTGCGAGCCTGACAATTTGTCGAAGATGACCGCGGGATGGAAAGCCGCCCGTATAGATGATGAGCCCGGATCGATCGTCATTGATCTCGCGGACATGCCGAACGAATGACGTAAAGTTCTCGATCGTCAGCATATAGGCGACCCGGGCAGCCAGGCCGAGTTGGTCCCCTTGCTCGGGTGGCACTCCGTAGAAGCGCAATGGCGGTAGCGGCTGGCCAGCGATTGTGATGGGACCACCAACGGTCAGCGGTTGCGGGGTTCGCAGCACGCCAAGAGTCGCGAGCCAGTCTTCCGGGATCAGCACGTCCGGAGAGGCGCGATCCGGATAGAGGCGCTCGAACAGCTTGGGTACGGTCGAAACCAGGCGCTCAAGCGCCTTGCTGTCGGCGCCCGCTGTTCGCGAAAAGGTGCGATAATCCACCGGCGCGGCGCCGCCAGCGTCGGCGCGCACTGCAAGTGCACGCGCGAGGTCGAGCGACGCGGCGAGACCGGTTCCGTCTTCGGGCGCGAGCCCGAATCGGCTGACGTTCCGAGACCAAGCCTGCGCAATATCGTCCAAGATATTATGCACAGTCCCCGGAAGATCGGTTCGTGCGCGCGCTTCGTTTAGGACGGCATCTGCCCGCTGGCTCGCCGGCGTGCGGGCGAGCTGCGCATAAAGGATCGCCGGGCTGGCGAGCCGAACATGGCCGAAAACGGCTACGCCGTCGATCCGCTTGCGCTGGACGACGATGCCGCCCGCAGTTTCAACCACAAGCAGAGACCGGGTGAAGCGATCACGCTCCTCGACGTTTCGGAAGGCAGCTTCGTCGATATAGGCCAAGATTCTCGACGCTTGGGGACTGGCCTCGTGCCGATCAAGCAGATCGTGGAGCAGCTGGTGAACGTCGCCGAAGTGCCTTCGGCTCATGCCGCCGCATCCGACACCGGCGGATCGATACGGGCGGTCAAGGCGACATCGCTCAGATGCTGCGGATTTGCCGCGCGCATCTGCGTGCGCGCATGGGCCTTAATCCGGACGGTCTCGGCACTGGCGCTGTCGCCGTGGCGGAACACGTCGATGACACTGTCGAGATTCTCGTAGACTACCGAGCGCTTTTCGGACGGCGCAGCGATCACCACTTGGAGCCCGATATCATCGTAGAATTCGAGCAAGGTGCGCTGGTTCGGGCCATCCATCTTGCTGAAGGCCTCATCAAAGACGGCAAGGCCAAGCCCGAGCTCCGCTTGATCATATTGACGCCGAGCGCCGTGGTAGATGCTCGCTAGCGCCGCGCCGATCACCACATAATAGGGAACCTGGCGCTCCGCGCCGCTCGCCGTCCCCTTGCGCTTGTCGTAGCTAGTCTGTCGGCCCTTCGCGACATCCTCCATGCGAAGGTCGAAGGTGTAGTAGTTGCGGTAGTCCTGATAGGCGGTGAAATCGAGCGCTTCGTCGCTCAATAGCCGCTCGACTTCGGCCAGCGCGCGGGCATGTTCCTCGTCGCGCGGCATGCCCCGGCCGAACAGTGCATCGAATACCTGATCGTCGTTCTCGCTTTCGCGCGCGAGCCTATGAAGCGAGGCGAATTCCTCCTTCGGCCGGGCGTGCAGCGTGTAGATTTCACCGTGAAGCGGCCGCGCCTTTAGCGCGCGGGTAAGATTGTCCAGCTCGGTCTTGAGGTCGTTGAACCGGGCATTGAGCTCATGGATGAACGCCGTGCGGAACAGGCGGCCGATCTGCTCTGCCGCGTCGTCGGCCTGCCGCTTGTACTGAATGAGCTCGTTCTCCTCCAGCGCCCGCACATTGGAGGCGACCCAGGGCTTGATCTCAGTAGTGATCGAACCTTGCACCGCGACCGGGGCAGTGTTGTCGAAGCGGCCGCGATAATGGCCGAGCGCTTCGCGGATCTCGCCCTCACGCGCATGATAGGCATCACGCGCGTCGTCGGCGCGCTTAAGCATGTCCTGAGCTACCCGCGACAATGGCCGCGTGCGCTGGGAAAGGTAGGTTTCGCGCAGCGCGGTCAGCTGCGTGCGCGATCGCACGCGATCCCTGAACATCGCGCGTCGGGTCCGCAGGCAAAGCCAAGACCCCGGCTGGCCGTCGCCGGCGTCGAGCCGGCGCTGGATGTCGATCCCGGCCTGCGTCAGCTCGCCGCGACGACCAATATGCTCGCTCTTCTCGTCGTTCGCGCTGTTGAGCTGCAGCTTCACGCGGTCCAAGCCTTCCTGGATCGCCGGATCGACCGTGGCCGCGATGCGGTCGAGACGCTTCTGCAATTCCGTGCGCGTTTCGTCGTGCTGGTCGATCGCGCTGACGAGCAAGTCGAGGCGATCGGCCTCCGGCACCGCCTCGATCAGCGGTTCGAGCTTGCGCCGGATATCGTCGTGAAAGCGCTCGGCTTCGACATGGGTTGCCAGCCAGCCTCGGCGCTCGTCGATCCGGCGTGCCAGCTCGGTTTCCATCAGCGGCGCGGCGGCGCGGCCGATCTTCAGGTCCTGGGTGCGCAGGACCTCGACGACGATCCCGCTGTTATAGGCACCGTCGCGCATGATCGCGCGACCGCCGCCGAGCAGCTCGGCCTGCGTTTCTGCCAAACGCACCTGACCGGTGCGAAAACGAATGAACGCCATGGCGAGCGGGTCCTCGCTCGCGAAGACGGTTGCCAGCGAACCGGCATCGAAGCCGGGAGGCTGTTCCGCCAGACGCCGCGTATTGACCACACGGCACCCGCGAAAGCTATCGCGGCTCGCGCGCAAAATCTCGACCGCGCGGGAAGCATGCTCGGGCTCGACCAGAATCGCTTCGCGATCACGCCCGAGCAGTGCTTCCGCCGCCTCGCGCCAGTCCGGATCAATGATCTCCGCGACCTGGCACAGAGCGCGTGGCCGCATATTCTCCCGCTCAAGCGCCGTCATCAGCCGTGTGGTGCGATCGTCGAGCGCGACCTGACCGGCGCGGGCCCGGTCGCGGCGTTCGACGAGACCGGCAACCTCCTCCTGCAGCTTGTGGCGCTGCGCAATCGCCTCGTCGCGGCGGTCGCGAATCTTCCCGACATTGGCGGTCGCGGTCTCGCGCGCTGCCGTAATGAGTTCCTCCATCTCGAACGGCTCGCGCGGCCATCTGGGCGGCTCCAGACCCTCGCTTTTGCTCCGGAGCGCTTCGAGACTCTGAAACAACGCGCCGAGCTTGAGCGGCGCCAAGCGTTCGCGATGGTCGAGCAGGCTGGCAGCAAGTGCAACGGCGAGAAACCGCGCTTCCAGGCGCTTCAGAACGCTCGCCCGAGCAAGATCGGCGGCCTTGAGGTCGCTCAGCACGACCGCACGCTTGCCGGCGGCACCCTCGGCCGCTGATTGCGCGACGAGGCTCTCCTGCTGCTCGCGCAGTGCCGCGATCTCGGCGTCGCACCGTGCGATCTCGCGCTGTGTGTCGTCGAGCGCGCCGCGGTTGTCCCGACGCTCTTTGACGTTAGCGAGCAGAGCCGCGCCCGCCTCGATCAGGGCCGCAAGCCGCGCGACACCCCGCGCGACTTCCTCGCGCTCGAGCAGGGCCACGAAGTCGGCCACGAGCTCAGCAAGGGCACGAAGCGCTTCCAACCGCCGTTCAAGCTCGTGGATGTCCTTCTGGATGTCGCGATAGCGCTGGATGCTGTCCCGCAATTCGCCGATGTCGATGTCGTTCTTGGCCAGAAGGAAATTGTGCACGAAGCCTTCGACCGAGCGCATGTCCTCAAACGAAAGCGCCATGACGAACGCGCGTACGAAGCGCTCTGGATCGCTGTGCCGCCGGCCGGTGAACAGCTGGCGCATATATTCGCGGATATGGTTGCGCGGGCCATCGGGGCGGATCAGCGCCGTTCCGGCGGCGCTGCAAGCGTGTTCGAGACGTTCCCGCACCAGCGCCCATGGCGCCGAGCGTTGCCGACCGTCTTCGATTTGCTCGACCAGGAGATCGGTGTCGATGCGGATTCCAGGCGCGATGTAGCGACCGACCACCTGGGCCTCGTCGATGACCGAAGCCTCGATGCACAGGCCCACGCTGACCGGCGGCCGGATGCCGTCCGGACCGTCGAACACGAGCGCGATATGCGTGACGGCCTCTTCTCGCAGGACCTCATGCTCGCTGAGCTGGCCAAGGCAATAGCCGCGCAGGGTCCGTTCCGATCTGCGGCTGCCGGTCTCGCCAGCCGAGCGATTGAACTGGTACCAGCGCCGCGAACCGCCCGTCATCACCGCCTGGATCAGATCGATCAGCGTCGATTTGCCCGAACGGTTCTGACCGAGGATCGCGGTGTCACCGGCGATCGACAAGTCCTCGCGCCCAAACAGATGCCACTGGACAAGCGCGATGTGGACGAGCTGCATCATGCCTCGTCCTCCCCGTTGTCGGCCGCATCGTCGGTCGCCGGCTCCAGGTCGCTGTCCTGAAAGTCGGGTCGGGCAAGCAGCTGCTCGAGATGCGTGAGGAACTCGTCGCCCGCGACCGTCGCGACCAATGCCCGGATCGTCAAAGGGATGTCCTCGAGCTCATCGTCGAGTTCGCCCATGCGGACGATGGCGCGACGCTCGAGCGTCGCGGCCAACGCCTTGAACTCACCGATCGACAACGTCGGGCGGCGCGCCCGCGCGACCATGTCCTGATAGGCGTCGTAGGCCGCATTCAGCGTCACGAGCACGCTGCCGTAACGTTCGACATCGCCCTCCTGGACGCCCTCCTCCCACAAGCGGCGAAGGAGAAGCAGCACCAGCGTCTCGTCGATGCGCATACGCGGATGGCTGATCTGCTCGGTATCGGGCAAAATGCCGGCCCAGCCTTCGCTTTCACGGACGACCAACCGATAGCCGGCAACATCGAAATAGTCCGAGACGAGCCGCTCGATATCGGATTTCAGCAAGGTATCGAGCAGAGTCGACGAGCCGCGATCCTCTACGTGTAGGAACTGGTTGCGCAGCAGATGACTGATTACCTGCGTCACACGCTGCATGCGACGCGGATCGCGCGCCTCGAGCGCCCTGAACTCATCCAGCATGCGGCACCTCGAGGGTTACGCTGTCGCCTTTGCGCGTCACGGTGAACCCGGTGCAACGCAGCCAGGCATTGTCGACCAATCCGCCAGCCGGCGCAAAGCTGAAGGCGGAAGCGAGATGATCGGCGACGGTATTGCCGCCGCCGTCCTCATCTGCCGCCAGGACGGAGAGGCGCAGCGTCTCGAACGCCAGGAAGTCATCCACGGTGTCGATCCAGAAGTAGCTTGCATCGCTGGTGCCGAAGGGCGGTACGCGCTTCTCCAGGAAGCGGCTTACTTGTTCGGGCGTCACCGCGAGGCGATTGAGATATTCCCGTTCGAGCCGCTTTCTGAGCTCCCGCAAAGGATCGGGTAGCGGCAAGACGAGAATGCCGCCGGTGACCGCCGTGCGATAGTTGCGCGGCCGTGCGAGCAGGAGCGGCGACCAGTGAGTCTGTCGCGGCTCGAGCAATCCGGAGAGGCTGAGATCGGCCTTAGCCCCGCTCAACAGCTTGTCGAGCCGGAGGAGGATCGGCTCGCTGCGTTGAAGGAAGGTGCCGCCGCGGCGGCCCGCGTAGCGGACTGTGTTGCGCAGGCGTGTCTCGAGGCGGCCGCGATGTTGCTGAATGCGCTCGAACGCTTCCTCGATCTGATCGAAGACCCGGCGGACCTTGTGGAGGTCGTCATACACCAAGTCGCGAGCCGCCGCGGCGTCGGGGGCGAGCCGGGCCTCACAATAGGCTTCGGCGATCGCGCCGACATCGGCGACCGAGTCCTCGATTCCGTCGAGCGCGGTGAAGATGCGGTGCCGAAAACGATAGGGGTGAGAGGTCGTCGAGATGGCCGCATAGTCCTGCAGAAGGACACGCTCGACGAAGTCTTCGAAATAGTGGCGCAACCGCCGGCCAACGCTGTCGCTGGCCAGCACCTGCTTGTCGATGTCGCGCAGTGCGCTCAACACACTGCGCAGATACCGCCCGAAGGTAGCCGCATCGCGCGCGGCCTTGTGCAGGCCAGGGGCGTTCTCGCGGGCGTTGCGTTGCAGCGCCTCGAGCTCATTCTTGACTTGGATGACGAGACCGCCAAGCTGCTCGGAAAGGCCCTCGCGCAGGTTGCAGAGAAATTCGGCGAGCCGCATCGCCCCCGCCGGCATGTCGACGGTCACTTTGAGACCGTAGCGGCTCTCTTCGATCCAGCCAGTCGCGATCAGGCGGTTGTAGATGTGGCGCGCCCTGATCATCGCCTCGTTAGTGGCCTGCGCATCGGCTGCTTCCAGGTTTCGGCGGCGCACCCGTTTCCCGCGCCGGGCGGTCAGTTGGTCGAGTACGACCGGCGCCTCGTCTTCTCGCCACAGTTCCGCGTGATCGCCCAGGAGCCCGTAGACCAGATGGAGAACCTCGCCTTGCGAGGGAAAGTGCAGGTCGGAGCGATAGAAGCCCTCATAAAGGCCGATCAGGATGCGCTCGTATAGAAAGCGGTTCGAGCCGGCGAACAGGGCGAAGATGTCCGGATTGAGCTGCCCGAACAGCATCAGCTCAGGACTCCCTCCAGAGCATGGCCAAGACGCGCGTTAGTTGCAGCGGGCATGATCGACAGCACCGGATGAGCTCTCTAAAATTGCATTCACGCAGTTGCGCTCCCCCAACGCTCCACAGATCAGGCCGGCTCGAAAGCCGTATCTTCCGCTACTATCGGATATTGCACCCGCACGAGCAAGCAAATCGCCGACGGTTAAGTATGTTCAATCGACATATCCTGCGCTTATTCTCCGCGCATACAGAACGGACCGTCCGGTAGGTTCGCTACTGTCGCGCAGCGCGCCCATGACGAACAACACGGATAACGGCAGTTGGCCGTTTGCTGACGGTCCGGTTCCGGTGCCAAGCGCACCAAACCGGACTGTCTAACGCGCCGATCGGCGACTTCGCGCTATAGACGGGCGTCAAAGATCATAGCGCTTCGGCGCTGCGCGACAGCGGTCCCCGATGGTTCGATTAGGCTGCTATCACCACCGGCGTCGGCGCGACCTCGATCACCTGGCCAGTTGTCATCATCACAATCAGTCCGCGCGTGGCGCCGGTCATATCGAGATAGGCGCGGACCTGCGCGCGGTAGTGCTCGATCGTCGCGTCATCGGGCGCGACGTCACTCTTCCAGTCGACGACCACCACCGGGCGGCCGTCGCCGCCCACCGTCAACGCGTCCGCAACTCCCGCTGCCGCAATCAGACTTTTGTCCTCCTCGCGCAACGCGTAGACGGGAAGCTCGGCGAGCAGGTCGGCGCGCAGGGCGGCGACCTCGGCGACCGCGAGGGTACGCGCCACGCTTTCGCCGAGCTCGTTGGATGAGAGGCCGACCGCAGCGTCGTCGGCAGGCACCCTGCCGAGCGCGCGCACCAGCTCCTCCGCTCGTGCGCAAAGCTGCTCGGGCGCCTCGCTTAGCTCCCCGGTCAGCACCTCCTCCATCAGCTTGTGTAGGATCAGCCCACGCTCGCGTCCGCCCTGGACCGGCGCTGGCGCGTTCAGAACAGGGGGCAATGCTTCCTCGCCACCTGCCCAGATTTCGGCCTCCTCGGGACGCATAACCGGCCCGGCCGCATCCTCGTCCCTGCTGGGAGCCAGCCAGGTGAGGTGCATCTGGCGCTCGACGATACCGGCCGCCTCTTGCGCGAACGACTCGCGCGTCTGCCCGTTCGTCTCGCCCGTAGCCGCCTCGACAGCATTAGCCGGGAGCGCTGTGGCATCGAAAACGGGAAGGTCGGGAAGAAGCAGGTCGACCAAGCCGATCCACGCGCCCTTCTGCGGCACGACGTCGAGACGCGGCAGCACTAGGAGCTCGCGCGCGCGCGTCGCCGCGACATACCAGAGGCGGACGCGCTCGCGGTCGAGCTCGTCCTTCTCGGCCTGCCTCGCGTCCTCGTAGCCCGGCGGCGCCACGCCGAGCACCGGACAATAAAAAGTACCGGTATCCCGATTCACGATCGCTGTGTCCGCCGCAATAACGCCCGTCATGGTGTTGACGGGGACCACGACCGGCCACTCCAGCCCCTTGGCAGCGTGCATGGTGAAGAGAGCGACGGCCTCCTCTTGCGCGTCCGGCCGGCCCTCTACGGCCTTCTCTTCGTCCTCCCACGCGGCAGTCATCGCCTCGGAGAAGGCACGTAGTCCGCGCACAGCGTATCCGGCCGACAGGTTCAGGTAGAGATCCACGTTGGCGAGCGCGCGCTCGGCCTGTCGTCCATGACGATCGAGCAGGATCGGGCGAACCCGCAACACGTCCACCGCTTGCGAAAGCAGGTCGTGCGGGGTCGTCGAGTTGACACGGCGACGCAGCGACTGAAGTCGCACGATCACCTCGCAGGCCAACGGATTGCTGACGGTGGCCCCATCGATGCCAAGCCCAAGACGCGGGATGCGCTCCGGCTGTTCCTCCGGTCGAGGAAGGTCGCTTACGATATCGAGAAGCTCCTCCTCAGTCAGACCGACGAGCGGACCACGCAACAAAGCGCCGAGCGCAAGCGTGTCGCGCTGGTCGGCCAGCGCGCGCGTCAATGCGATAAGGTCTTGCACCTCCTGGCGGCGGAACAGCCCTTTTCCCGCCTGGGTCGCGACGGGGACTCCATTTCGCTCCAGCGCCTCCTCGTATCGCCACAGGTCACGGCTAGTGGGCGCGAGCAACGCGATGTCGCCGGGACGGCAGGGCCGCGGCACGCCGGCTTTGCGGTCCTGCACTATGTGGCTGCCAATCAGCCGCGCGCAGAGATCGGCCACCGCTTCGGCCTCCGCGTCGCGCTGTTGCTCGACGCTGGCCTCACCGTCCTCGCCAGCCGCGGCGACGTCTACCGCCGCGACGCAGACGCCGCCCTCCGGATCGCCGTGGAATGCATCAAGCGCCGTGAAACCCGGCTGGCCGTCGGCCGACAGCGCAGCCTCGAATCGCTCGTTCACGAACGTCAGAATCGAGCCGCACGATCGGAAGTTGGTGGCGATGGAAACGAGACCCTCCGCGTCCTGAGCCGAGAACGCGTCTCGCGCGCGGACATAGGCACCGACGTCGGCACCGCGGAAGCGGTAGATCGCCTGCTTGGGGTCGCCTACGAGGAACAGCGCGCCCGGACGGATGCGGTAGCTCGTCCAGTCCGCGGGATCGTCGCCGGGATCACCGCACAGGCGCCAGAAAATCTCAGACTGGAGCGGGTCGGTGTCCTGGAACTCGTCGACCAGCACCTTCTCGTAGCGCCGACCCAGCGCCTGGCGGACGGCGTCGTGGTCCCGCAGCATATCGCGGGCCGCGTTGATCAGGTCGTCGAAATCGAGCTGAGCACTGGCGCGCTTATGCTCCGCGTAGCGCTCGAGAATCGGCCGAGC
>DATDLP010000554.1:0-5483 GCA_036519255.1 Croceibacterium sp. | reverse complement strand
CGCTGGCAGAAGCGATCGGCGCGCTGGTCGAGGACTGGCGGCCCGACGTGCTCCATGCGCATTCGCCCGCGCTGTGCGGCATGGCCGCGCTGCGCGCCGCGCGCCGCCACGGCCTGCCGCTGGTCTACGAGATCCGCGCGTTCTGGGAGGACGCGGCGGTCGGCAACGGCAACGGACGCGAGGGCTCGCTCAAGTACCGCCTCACCCGCGGGCTCGAAAACCGCGTGATCGCCGGCGCCGACACCGTGGTGACGATCTGCCACGGCTTGCGCGACGACCTGATCGCGCGCGGGTTCGACGGCGGGGGGATCGGGATCATGCCCAACGGGGTCGACCTGACGGTGTTCGGCCAGCCGCTCGCACGCGATACGGCGCTGGCCAGCGAGCTCGAACTGGGGGATGGCCCGGTGATCGGCTTCATCGGCAGCTTCTACGACTACGAGGGCCTCGACGATCTGATCGATGCGATGCCGCTGCTGCTCGCCGAGCAACCGGCGGCGCGGCTGTTGCTGGTCGGCGGCGGGCCGATGGCCGACGACCTGCAGCGGCGCGCCGAAGCCTCGCCGGCGGCGCACGCGATCCGTTTTGTCGGCCGCGTGCCGCACGCCGAGGTCGACCGCTACTATTCGCTGTGCGACGTGATGGCCTATCCGCGCAAGGCCAGCCGCCTGACCGATCTGGTCACGCCGTTGAAGCCGCTCGAGGCGATGGCGCAGGGCACACTGGTCGCGGCCTCGTCGGTCGGCGGGCACCGCGAGCTGATCGCCGATGGCGAAACCGGCACGCTGTTCGCCCCCGACGATCCGGCCGACTGCGCCCGCGCGCTGGCCGGCCTGCTGCGCCGCCGCGGCGACTGGCCCGCGCTGCGCGCGGCCGGCCGACAGCACGTCGAGGCGCGGCACGACTGGTCGCGCAACGCCAGTCGTTATCGGGACATTTACCAAGCGCTGCTAAGCGGCGCCCCTCACACGCGGCTTTGCGCCGCAGCATGATCCGCCGACCGCCTCGAAGCGCGGCCGCAAGCATGGGTTGAACAGGAACGGCAGTGGCAGGGTTCGCTTTCGACAGCTCCGGCGCGCAGGACGCGTCCAGGCCGCCGATCAGCCTGCATCCGGCGTTCCCGGCGATCGTCGCGCTGTGGTTCGCGGCGCTGCTCGGCATCGGCAGCCTCGTGCTGCCCGCCGCGCTGCTCGAGAAGGCCGTCACGCTGACCGGCCTGGCCGAGCCGCCGCTCGGCTTCCTCGCGCGCGGCCTGATCGCGCTCGGCGCGGCAGTGGCGGGTGCGGTTGCCGGCATCGCGATCGCCCGGCGCGTCGCCCGCGCGCATGACGAACGGCCCTCGCGCATCGCCAAGTTCGCCTCGGGCGCGCGCCGCCCCATCAGCGTCAACGAGGAGCTCGGCGGGGAGCGGCTGTTCAACGGGCGCGCGCTGCCGGTCACCCGGCGCCGCGCGCTGGCGATCGCCGAGGACGAGCGCCCGAGCGATTTCCTCTACATGGCGCCGCTGCCGGGCAACGACGAGGAAGATCACGAGATCGCCTTCGATCCCGAGCATGCCACCCCGGCCACGCCGGAACCGCTTGAGCTGAGCGATCTGCTCGAGGACTCCGCGTCGCCCGGCTTCGCGCCCGAATTCGCCGAGCCCCACGACCCCTTCCGCGATGAGGACGAACCGATGACCGTGAAGCAGGAATTCCAGCCTTTCGCGCCGGCCCCGCGGAATGCAGAGGAAGTCCTCGCCGGAGCGCCGCGGGCCGCCGAGCCCGAGCCGCTGTCGTTCGCCGCGCCGTCGCTCGCCCGCCGCGCGCTGCAAGCCGAAAGCGAGGCGCATTTCGCCGAACCGCAGGCGCACGACGAGGTGCATTTCGCCGCGCCGCCGTCACCCGTGCTGGTCGAGCCGGCTCCCGCTGCTCCGGAAGAACCGAGGTTCCGCGGCGACTGGGCCGAGGCACCGGTTACCGAGCTCGGCATGGTTCAGCTGGTCCAGCGGCTCGGTGCTTCGCTCGTGCGCCGGCGCGAGCAGGTTGCCAGCGTGGCCACTGCCGCGCCTGCCTCCGCGCTCGCGCCTCCGGCCGGGTTCGACGCCGCGCCGGCCGAGGAAGCGGCGCAAGCCATGGCCGCCTACTTCGGCAAGCCGGCCGCTTCCGCCGCCCTCGAGAACCGATTCGATGACGACGCCCACGCCGAGCCGGCCGCGTTTTCGCCGTTCGCTGCCCCCCAGCCCGCGCCTCGACCGAGCGTGCTGCGCCCGTGGCACGGCGAGGACGACGAGGATGAGCTCGACACCATGCCGTCGTTCACGCTGCCGCTGACAAGGCCCGTCGTGCCGACCATCGCCTTCGACCAGCCGGCTCAACCGCGGCTTGCCGAGGACGGCGAGGAGGCCGACGCGGACGACGGCAGCTACAGCTCGCTGCTCGCCATGCGCAATCCGTTCGCTCCGAAGGGCAACGGCTTCGTGCGCATTGACGAACCGCAACCCGAGGACGACGCGGTCCAGCCCACGGTGGTGTTCCCCGGGCGCGAGGACCAGTCCGCGTTCGGCGAAGCCGGGCCGCACCGGTTGTTCGATGGGCCAAACGAAGCGGCCGCAAGCCCGAGTGCATCCGCGCAGCCTGCCACCGCCGAAGCCGACGCCGCGCTGCGCGCCGCGCTCGCCACGCTCCAGCGGATGAGCGGAACCGCCTGACGCAAAATTGCGCTTTAGGTGCGCCTCGCGCAACTTTGTGGCGCGTGCAGGCGAAACTTGCCAAAAGTCTTTCCTGTCGCCATGGGAAAACCTCGCGACATTTCGAGACAACCCGGGAGTGGGTGAGTCGCGCTTCGTTGCCGCCTCGCAGGTGGCGCCGGAGCGAGCCTTGCCCGCCGAGACAGGAACGACGAGCTTGACCGAGTACCCCGCCCCGCAAGGCCTGTACGATCCCCGCAACGAGCATGACTCCTGCGGCGTGGGCTTCATTGCCCATATCAAGGGCGAGAAATCGCACGCGATCGTCAGCCAGGCGCTGGAGATTCTCGCCAACCTCGATCACCGCGGCGCGGTCGGCGCCGATCCGCTGCTCGGCGACGGCGCGGGCATCCTGACGCAGATCCCCGATCCGCTCTATCGCAAGTGGGCCGAGGGAAAGGGCCTCACCCTGCCGCCGCCGGGCGACTACGCGGTGGCGATGTGCTTCCTGCCGCAGCACGAGGGCGCGCGCGAGTTCATTGCCGGGCAGTTCGAGAAGTTCATCGCAAAGGAAGGCCAGCGGCTGATCGGCTGGCGCGACGTGCCGACCAACGAAGACGGGCTTGGCAAGGCGGTGCTCGAATCGATGCCGGTGATCCGCCAGTGCTTCGTCGGCCGCGGCGCCAACTGCGCCGACCAGGACGCGTTCGAGCGCAAGCTGATCGTGATCCGCAAGCAGACCCAGAACCCGCTCGCCGATCTGGCCGAGAAGATGGGCATGCCCGAGATTGTCCAGCTCTACATGCCGAGCTTCTCGAGCCGCACCGTGGTCTACAAGGGCCTGCTGCTGGCAAACCAGGTCGGCAGCTTCTACGAGGACCTGCGCGATCCGGACTGCGTCTCGGCGCTCGGGCTCGTGCACCAGCGCTTCAGCACCAACACCTTCCCCAGCTGGAAGCTCGCGCACCCGTACCGCTTCCTCGCCCACAACGGCGAGATCAACACCGTGCGCGGCAACGTCAACTGGATGGAAGCGCGCCGGCGGACGATGGAATCGCCGCTGCTTGGGGCCGACCTCGACAAGCTGTGGCCGATCATCCCGCACGGCCAGTCGGACACCGCGTGCCTCGACAACGCGCTCGAGCTGCTGCTGCTCGGCGGCTACTCGCTGACGCACGCGATGATGATGCTGATCCCGGAGGCTTGGGCGGGCAACCCGCTGATGGATCCGGCCCGGCGCGCGTTCTACGAATATCACGCGGCGCTGATGGAGCCGTGGGACGGCCCGGCCGCGGTCGCCTTCACCGACGGCCGCCAGATCGCCGCGACGCTCGACCGCAACGGCCTGCGCCCCGCGCGCTTCACGATCACCCGCGACGACGTGGTCTGCATGGCCTCGGAGAGCGGCGTGCTGCCGTTCCGCGAGGAGGACATCGTCCGCAAGTGGCGGCTCCAGCCGGGCCGCATGCTGCTGATCGACTTCGAGCAGGGCCGGATCGTCGAGGACGAGGAGCTCAAGGCCGAGCTGGCGAAGGCCGAGCCCTACGAGAAGTGGCTCGAGCAGGCGCAGTACAAGCTCAAGGACATCGAGGCGATCGAGACCGATCGTGCGGTGGTGCGCGAGGAGACGACCACGCTGCTCGATCGCCAGCAGGCGTTCGGTTACACGCAGGAGGACGTCAGCAAGTTCCTCGAGCCGATGGCGGTGCTGGCCGACGATCCGATCGGCTCGATGGGTACCGACACCCCGATCGCGGTGCTCAGCCGCCGCCCGCGGCTGCTGTTCGACTACTTCAAGCAGAACTTCGCCCAGGTCACCAACCCGCCGATCGACCCGATCCGCGAGGAGCTGGTGATGAGCCTGACCTCGATGATCGGCCCGCGCCCGAACCTGCTCGGGCACGACGCCGGCACGCACAAGCGGCTCGAGGTCGACCAGCCGATCCTGACCAACAAGGACCTCGAGAAGATCCGCTCGGTCGAGACGGTACTCGACGGCGCGTTCCGCACCGAGACCATCGACATGACCTGGGATGCCGCGAGCGGCGCCGACGGGCTCGAGATGGCGATCAAGGAAATGTGCTGGGCGGCTACCGAGGCGGTGCTGCAGGATCGCAACATCCTGATCCTCAGCGACCGCGCGCAGGACCCCGACCGCATCCCGATGCCCGCGCTGCTCGCCACCGCGGCGGTGCACCACCACCTCGTTCGCCAGGGCCTGCGCATGCAGACCGGGCTGGTGGTCGAGACCGGCGAGGCGCGCGAGGTGCACCACTTCTGCGCGCTCGCGGGCTACGGCGCCGAGGCGATCAATCCCTACGTGGAGTTCGAGACGCTCGAGCAGATCCGCCAGGACAAGGTGCCCGAGCTCGAGCCGGCGCAGGTCAAGAAGAACTATGTGAAGGCCGTCGGCAAGGGCATCATGAAGGTCATGTCCAAGATGGGCATCTCGACCTACCAGTCCTATTGCGGGGCGCAGATCTTCGACGCGGTCGGGCTCTCGTCCGCCTTCGTGAACAAGTACTTCAGCGGCACCGCGACGACGATCGAGGGCATCGGCCTCAAGGAAGTCGCCGAGGAGGCCGTGCGCCGCCACGCCGCGGCCTACGGCGACAACCCGATCTACAAGTCGATGCTCGATGTCGGCGGCATCTACCAGTACCGCCTGCGCGGCGAGGACCACGCGTGGACTCCCGAGTCCGTCGCGAACCTGCAGCACGCGGTGCGCGGCAACAAGTTCGAGAACTACGAAGCGTTTGCGAAGTCGATCAACGAGCAGTCCGAGCGGCTGCTGACGATCCGCGGGCTGATGGAG
>DATDLP010000553.1:0-7041 GCA_036519255.1 Croceibacterium sp. | reverse complement strand
CGACGCGGTCCAGCTGATCGAGGACCTCGACGCCGAGGACCAGGCGGCGGTGCTCGCCGAGATGGAGCCCGAGGATCGCGCTGCGATCGAGAGCGCGCTGTCCTATCCCGAGGAATCCGCCGGGCGCCTGATGCAGCGCGAGCTGGTCGCGGTGCCCGAGCACCTCACGGTCGGCGACCTGATCGACTACCTGCGCGAGCGCGACGAGCTGACCACCGAGTTCTGGGAAGTGTTCATCGTCGATCCGACGATGAAGCCCGTCGGCACCTGCCAGCTCAGCTGGATCCTGCGCACCCCGCGACAGATCCCGCTGAGCGACGTGATGAAGCGCGACCAGACGCTGATCCCGGTGACGATGGACCAGGAAGAGGTGGCGCTACGGTTCCAGAAATACGCGCTGATCAGCGCCGCGGTGGTCGACGAGACCGGCCGGCTGGTCGGGCAGATCACGGTCGACGACGTGGTCCACATCATCCAGGAAGAAGCCGGCGAGGACGTCATGCTGCTGTCGGGCGCGGGCGACGGCGACATCAACGAGCCGATCCGCGAGAGCTACGCGGCGCGCGTCCGCTGGCTGATGGCCAACCTGGTGACCGCGTCGGTCAGCGCGACGATCATCTTCCTGTTCGGCGGCGCGATCGAGCAGCTCGTGGCGCTCGCGGCGATGGCCCCGGTGGTCGCCAGCATCGGCGGCAACGCCGGCACGCAGACCATGGCGGTGACCGTGCGCGCGATCGCCACCAACCAGCTGACCCGCTCGAACACCCGACGCATCCTGTGGCGCGAGATCCGCGTCGCGCTGCTCAACGGCGCGACGATCGCGATTCTGCTGGGCGTGGCCACCGCGCTGATTTTCTCGATCTGGCTCGGCCTGCCGCTCGCGGCCAAGCTCGGCGGCGTGATCGCCGCGGCGACGGTGGTCAACATCGCCACCGCCGGCCTCGCCGGCGTCGCCATCCCGGTCACGCTCGACCGGCTCGACCAGGACCCCGCGGTAGCCTCGAGCGTGTTCGTGACCATGATCACCGACTCGATGGGCTTCCTCGCCTTCCTCGGCCTCGCGGTGGCGACGGGGCTGGTGGGTTAGAGCGGCCGTTCGGCCCCGGCGCGGCGATCATTTGGCGCTTTCCTACACGGAAAGTTCCTGTTATGTTCCGATGCGCTCTTTGACATCGTCGTCACATCGGCCGGCAGATCGCCCGACCGACACGGTTCCATGCCTTGCGACCGCGCGGGTGCGGTAAGTTGACACCTGTGACCCAAAGCATTTTTTCCACCAAATCCGTGACCTGCCATCTTGATGCTGTTCTCGTCGCTTTAACAAACGCTTACGCAGGACTCGGCAGGGTCACAGGGTGTCACTTGTGTGACCTGCGGACACCGCTTGCTCCCTGCGCAACGGGCCCTATCTTGCCGCGATGCCGCTCAGCATGACCAAGATCGCCTACCGTTCGGGCACCCTCGACAACCTGCGCCGCTGGGTCGAAACCGGGCCTGAGGCGCTGATGACCACGCGCTATCTGCCCAAGCGCCACGAGGAGATGATCGGCGGCTCGCTCTACTGGATCATCGAGCACGCGATCGTCGCGCGCAGCGAGATCCTCGGCTTCGTGCAGCGCGAGGACCGGCGCTGGACCATCCGCCTCGCGCCGCACCTGATCCTCGTTCATCCGAAGGCCAAGCGGGCGCACCAAGGCTGGCGCTATCTCGCCGAGCCGGACGCGCCGGCCGACCTTGCGGAGGGCGAGATCGCCAGCGACGCGCTGCCCGGTCGCCTGGTGCGCGAGCTGAGCAAGCTGGGGCTTGCTTGACCG
The DNA here is from genome assembly GCA_036519255.1 of Croceibacterium sp. Taxonomy (GTDB): domain Bacteria; phylum Pseudomonadota; class Alphaproteobacteria; order Sphingomonadales; family Sphingomonadaceae; genus Croceibacterium_A. Next base: position 5,227 of record DATDLP010000553.1, on the reverse strand, counting down.
GCCGCGAGCGCGACAGCTCGATCCGGCGAACCCGCCGCAATCAGGCGGCCTGCACCAGCCCGGCGACCTGGCGCAGCATGCCGGCGTAGTCCTCGGGCTCGCGGGCACCCTGGATCAGGTACTTGCCCGCGACGACGAAGCTCGGCACCGAATTGATGCCCGACTGGCGGCCGCGCTGTTCCTCGGCGCGCACAGCGATCGCCAGCGCCTCGTCGGCGAGCGCTTCGGCGGCCTTCGCACGGTCGAAGCCTTCGGCCCCGACGATGTCGAGCAGGACCTCGCGGTCGCTCACGTTCCGCCGCTGCTGGAAGTGCGCCTTGAGCAGCGCGAGCTTGAGGCGGGTCTGTGCCTCGGCACCCTGCTCCGCGAGTGCCCAGCGCATCAGCTTGTGCGCTTCGAAGGTGTTCCACATCATCGCCGGCGGTTCGTCGCCCTCCCCGACGTAATCCATCGGGAAGCCGGCCCGCGCTGCGGTGGCCTGCATCTGCGCGCGCATCCCTGCCACGTCCTCGGGCGTGCGGCCGTAGACTTCCGCGAGATGCTTCGCCTGCTCCTTGCCCTCGGGCGGAAGGTCGGGATTGAGCTCGAACGGCATCCACCGGAGCTCCACCTCGAGCTCGCCCTCGAGCGCCTCGACCGCCTTGGCGAACTGCGTGTAGCCGACCGCGCACCACGGACACATGACGTCGGACCACACGTCGACTGCGACTTTGGGCATGCTCATCTCTCCAGCCACCATTGCAGCAGGTGGTATGCGATCGCCTGCGGCGGCGGAGGGATGAAGCTTGCGCTTTCGCGCCCTTTCGCCAGCGCCTCGGCCACCTCGTCGCGCGTGAACCAGCGCGCGTCCTCGATCTCGGTCTTGTCGATCGCGAGTTCAAGGCTGTCGGCATGGCCGAGGCATCCGATCATCAGCTGCGACGGGAACGGCCACGGCTGGCTGGCGACGTAGCGCACGTCGCGCACGCGCACGCCGGCCTCCTCGAACACCTCGCGCGCGACGGCTTCCTCGATCGTCTCGCCCGGCTCGACGAAGCCGGCAAGCGCAGAGAAGCTGCGCGGCGGGAAGCGCGACTGGCGGCCGAGCAGCAGCTTGCGTTCGCATTCGACCAGCATGATCGCCACCGGATCGACGCGCGGGAAGTGCTGCGCCTTGCACGCGGGGCAATCGCGCTGCCAGCCGCCCTTTGCCGGCGCGGTCGGCTGGCCGCAGCGGGCGCAGAACCGGTGCCGCGCGTGCCAGTCGAGCACGCTGCGCGCGGTGCCGAAAATCGCCAGATCGTCGGGCGAGAGCTGCGCGATCGCCCCCCAGGTCTTGCGATGGGCGTAAGCCGGATCGGGATCGCCCTCGGTCGGCACCGCGGCGAACAGGGGCTGCCCGTCGCGCAGGCCGAGGAACACCAGCTCGGCGCCGGCAGCGGCCTCGGCGATCGGCACGTAGGCCAGGGCGCCGTCCGCGTCGAGCTCGGGCAGCAGGCCTTCGAGCTTGAGAAGCAATGCGTCGCCACCGCGCAGCTCGGCAAGCCGCGCGGGGTCGGTGCGCACGTGATCGGCGCGGTCGAGCGGCTGTCCGGCGAAAGCGATCATTGGCGCGCCGATAACCCCGTCAGCGCTGCGAGGTCGGCCCGGATCGCGGCGGGGAACTCGTCGACCAGCGGGTAGGCAGTCGAGGGCATGTACTGGGTGTACAAGCCGGCCCGCAGCCCGGTCGGCAAGTGCACGAAGCCGACTGTGCCGGCCGCGCCTGCCCAGCCGTAGGCTCCCTCGTCCGGCCCGCGCCCGACGCGGCCGCCCGCGCCGTAGCCCCACGCCGGATTGTAACCGCCATCGGGCAACAAGGTGTCGGGCAGGATGTCCGATGTGCCGAGCCGCACCGCTGCCTCGCTCATCACGCGCTTGCCCTCGAAGGTGCCGTTGCCGACCAGCATGGCGAGGAACCGGTCGTAGTCGAGCGGGGTCGAGGCAAGGCCCGCGCCGCCGAACGGCAGGGGTGGCGGATCGAAGAAGATCGAGTTCTCGCCGGGATCGATCGGCACCAGCGTGCCGTTGGCGAGGTAGTAGCTGGTGGTCATGCGTGCGACCTCGGCGCGCGGGACCTGAAAGTGCGTGTCGCCCATCGCCAGCGGATCGAAGAACCGCTCCTGCAGGAAGCGGTCGAACGGCTGGCCGGTGACCACCTCGATCACCCGCCCGAGCAGCTCGAAGGCGATCGAGTACGACCACCTGGTGCCCGGCTGGTAGACCAGCGGGAACTCGGCCACGCGATCGGCGAACACGTCGAGCCCCTGCACCGGCGTGCCGCGGAATATCGGCAGCGCCTGCAACCGGGTGACGAGGCCGGGGACCACGCCGCGCTCGCGGAATGCCGCGGCGATCGGGCCCGACTGGACGATGCCGTAGCCGAGCCCGGCGGTGTGGGTGAGCATCTGGCGGATCGTGATCGGGCGCACCGCCGGCTCGAGGTTGTCGGCGGTGATCGGGCCGTCGTAGACCTTCTGCACCTGCATCGTGCGGAACTTCGGCAGAATCTCGTGCAGCGGCTGGTCGAGCCCGAGCTTGCCCTCGTCGATCAGGCTCATGATCGCCATGCCGGTGACCGGCTTGGTCATCGAGTAGATGCGGTAGATGCTGTTCGCGTCGGATTTGCGCGGCCCCGTGAAGGTGTCGACCCCGGCGGCGATCACCGTGGGCGCGGCCTGGCCGATGCCGAGCGCCACGACCATATTGGCCACCTTGCGCGCGTCGACATAGCTCGAGATCAGCCGTGTGACGTTGGACCAGGCGGCCGGCGCCTGGGCCCACGCGGGCAGCACCGGAAGCGAGGCCGCCGCGCCGAAAGCCGCTGCGCCCCCGAGCCACTGGCGGCGCGTGAGGCGCGAGTTCAACGCGTGCAGATCCATCGGCATCGTCCCTCCGTGTGCGCCCGTTTTCGGGCGCGCTCCGTGAACCCCAGCTTATCGCCTTTGCCGCGCGAGTGAACCCGCTTGCAACGGCGAGGTGTCATAGCCATATAAGACACATGCTCAACCTGGTTTCCATTCTGATCGGCGCCGTAGCACTGCTGCTGGCGATCCCCTCGGCCATTCCGTTCCTCGGTTGGGGCAACTGGATCGTGCTGCCGATCGCGGTGGTCGGCGCCGGCATCGGCGCACTCTCGCGCTCGAACCATGGGCGGAACTTCTGCCTGGTCGTGTTCGTGATCGCCTGCCTGCGGCTCATGCTCGGCGGCGGGATCGTCTGAGGTTCACAAGCCTCAGTCGAGCGCCTGCGCCAACTGACCCGCCTTGGCGAACAATGTCGGCAAGCCCGCCGTGTCGATCTCCGCCACCGGCCACCACTCCCCGCCTTCGAGGCCGGCCCAGTTGTCGCCGGCATAAACCGCCAGCCCCAGCTCGAGATCGAAATGGGTGAAGCCATGCCGCACCACCCCGCCGGCGCGCCACGCGCCGGGGATCGGCGCGTCGCCTGAGCCGTCGGCACGCACGCTCCAGCCATCGTCGGGCAAGGCACGCATGCCGCCGAGCATGCCCTTCCCCGGGCGCCGAATCAGCCAGACCTTGCCGCCGCGCTCGATCCAGAACGCAGTGCCGATACGCTGCGGCCGGGTCTTCTTCGCGGCCTTGACCGGCAGCTCGTCCTGTCGGCCCTGCGCCATCGCGCGGCAATCGGCGGACACAGGGCACAGCAGGCACTTGGGGTTGCGCGCGGTGCACACCGTTGCGCCAAGGTCCATCATCGCCTGGGCAAAATCGCCGGACCGCTCGGCCGGCGTGATCCTTTCGGCCGCCTCGCGGATCGCCTTGCGCGCGCCCGGCAGCGGCTCGTCGATCGCGAACAGCCGCGCCACCACCCGCTCGACATTGGCGTCGACCACCACCGCGCGCCGGCCGAAGGCGATCGCCGCCACCGCCGCGGCGGTGTAGGCGCCGAGCCCGGGAAGCTTGCGCAACTCGCCTTCGCTCTCGGGGAAGCCGCCGCGCTCGACGACGGCTTTCGCGCAAGCGACGAGGTTGCGCGCACGCGAATAGTAGCCGAGGCCCGCCCACTCGGCCATCACCGCCTCTTCCGGCGCGGCGGCGAGCGCCTCGACCGTGGGCCAGCGCTCGGTAAAGCGCGCGAAGTAGGGCGCAACCGCTGCGGTGGTGGTTTGCTGCAGCATGACCTCGGAGAGCCACACGCGGTAGGGGTCGGGCGCTCCCCCGCGCGGCGGCACGCGCCACGGCAGGACCCGTGCGTGCCGGTCATACCAGTCGAGCAACGCGGCCGGGACCCTATCCTCCATCGCCCCGCTATGGCATGGCGCCACGCACGATGGAAAGCGACGCGCGCCCCAAAAAGCCTGCAAAACCCCGGCCCTACGAACGGCCGCGTGGCGGGCCGGCGCGACCGGTAGCGGATCTCGTGCCGCAGATCGGCCGCGCGGCGTTTCGCCGCTTCGGTTTCGTGCAGTCGAGCGTGGTGACCCGGTGGCGCGAGATCGTGGGTGAACGGCACGCGCAGGTCTGCATGCCCGAGGCCATCCGCTTCCCGCCGGGCGAGAAGAGCGGCGGCATTCTCCAACTGGTGGTGGTGCCCGCGCACGCGCCGCTGATCCAGCACGTGATCCCCGAGATCGTGGAGCGCGTGAACCGCTTCTTCGGCTACAAGGCAGTGGCGAAGGTCAAGCTGCGGCAAGGCGAGGTTAAGCCGCCGCGTGCTGAAGCGCCGCGCACGGCGCCGCTGTCGCTCAAGCCGATCCCGCTCGAACTCGGCGACAGCTTGCGCGATATCGGCGACCCGGAGCTGCGCGCGGTGCTCGAATCGCTCGCGCGGAGCCTCGGCGCAGACGGGGAACAGGGAATCGAATGAAACTCGCGACGATCGTAAAGGCAGCCGCACTGGCGGGAGCGGCGCTGCTCGCCACCGGCCAGACCAACCGCAACTGGCCTACCGTGGTGGTCGAGACGGCCGACGGCGCGCACCGCATCGGCAATCCCGAGGCCAAGGTGAAGCTGGTCGAGTACGTCAGCTACACCTGCCCGCATTGCGCCGAGTTCACGCGCGAGGCCGACGATCGGATCAAGCTGTCATACGTGACCGCGGGGAATCTCAGCCTCGAGGTCCGCCATCTGATCCGCGATCCGGTAGACCTGACCGCGGTGATGCTGGTGAATTGCGGGCCGGCATCGAAGTTCGCGCTGAACCACAACGCTTTCATGCTGCAGCAGGCGAGGTGGATCGCCCCCCT
>DATDLP010000552.1:0-8165 GCA_036519255.1 Croceibacterium sp. | reverse complement strand
GAACCAGTTGCAATTAATCCCCCCTTCCGGCACAGCGCGCTCGTGACGGATTCCACCACGCTCGACCTGCTGCCGCCGCGCCGCCGCGCCGAAATCGTCTCGGTCGACTGGGACCAGCTCGCGCCCGAGGAAGCCAAGCGGCTGCGCGCGCTGGGCATCGAGGAAGGCGCGCGGGTCGCGGTCGAGCATCGCGGGATTTTCGCCGGGCACGATCCGCTTGCGCTCAGGATCGGGCGCATGACCGTGGCGATCCGCCGCAACCACGCCCGCGCGATGACGGTCGAGACGCTATGACCCGGCTGCGCACCGCCGCGCTGGTCGGCAATCCCAACTCGGGCAAGAGCGCGCTGTTCAACGCGCTGACCGGCGCACGGCAGAAGATCGCCAACTATCCGGGCGTCACGGTCGAGCGGAAGGCCGGGCGCATGACGCTGCCTTCGGGCGAGCCGGTCGAGCTGGTCGACTTGCCCGGCTCCTACGCGCTCGACGCGGCGAGCCCGGACGAGGAAGTGACCCGCAAGGTGGTGCTCGGCGAGTTCCCGGGCGAAGCGCAGCCCGAAGTGCTGATCGTGGTGCTCGACGCGGCCAACCTTGAGCAGCACCTGGTGTTCGCGCAGGAGCTGATCGAGCTCGGCCGCCCGGTGGTGGTCGCGCTCAACATGATCGACCTCGCCGAGCGCGACGGGTTGGTGATCGATCCCAAGGCGCTCGAGGAATCGCTCGGGGTGCCGGTGATCCCCACGGTCGCGGTGCGCAAGCGCGGGCTCGACCTGCTGACCGAAGCGATCGCCGCGGCGGGGGCGCGCGTCGGGCACGACCAGCGCTCGAAGCCGCATCAGCACCTGACCCTGCCCGAACGCCGCTTCGCCGCGCACCAGATGGCGCAAGGCGCGATTCTCAGCGAGACTTCGGTCCACCGGCTGCACGCGCGGCTCGACCGCGTGCTGCTGCACCCGTGGCTCGGCCCGCCGATCCTGTTCGCGCTGCTGTTCGTGATCTTCCAGGCGGTGTTCGCCTGGGCAACCCCTTTCGCCGACGCGCTCGACGCCGGCGTCGGCGCGCGGATCGATCTCGCCAACGCCAACCTGCCGGCGGGCCTGCTGCGCGACCTGCTGACCCAGGGCGTGCTCGCCGGCGTCGGCTCGGTGGTGGTGTTCCTGCCGCAGATCGTGATCCTGTTCGCGTTCATCCTGCTCATGGAGCAGTCGGGCTACATGGCCCGCGCCGCATTCATCATGGACCGGCTGATGGCCTACGTCGGCCTCTCCGGCCGCAGCTTCATCCCGCTGCTGTCGAGCTTCGCCTGCGCGATTCCCGGGATCATGGCGACGCGCGCGATCGCCGATCCCAAGGACCGGTTGACCACGATCCTGATCGCCCCGCTGATGACCTGCTCGGCGCGGCTGCCGGTCTACGCGGTAATCATTTCGGCGTTCATCCCGTCGACCACGGTCGGCCTCGGCATCGGGCTCCAGGGCCTGGTGATGTTCGCGCTTTACGTTGCCGGCATCCTCGGGGCGATGGCCGCTGCGCTCGTGCTCCGCCGCACCGCCACCAAGGGTTCCGCCTCGGGCTTCATCATGGAGCTGCCGAAGTACCAGTGGCCGCCGCTGCGCGACCTCGCGATCGGGCTGTGGCAGCGCGCGTGGATCTTCCTGCGCCGCGCGGGCACGATCATCTTCACCGTCACCGTGGTGCTGTGGGTGCTGCTGAGCTTCCCGCAGGCCGGGCCGGGCGAGAGCCAGTCCGAGGCGAGCATCGCCGGGCACATCGCCAGCGGGCTCGAGGTCGTGGTCGAGCCGATCGGCTTCAACCACGAGATCGCGCTCGCGCTGATCCCGGCGATGGCCGCGCGCGAGGTGGCGGTCTCGGCGTTGGCGACGACTTACGCGGTCGACGCCGAGGACGAGGACGCCGCGGCCGAAGGGCTGATTCCCAAGCTCCAGGCCGGCTGGACCCTGCCGACCGCGCTGGCCTTCCTCGCCTGGTTCGTGTTTGCGCCGCAGTGCCTGTCGACGATCGCCGTCGCGCGGCGCGAGACCAACGGGTGGAAATGGCCGTTGTTCATGCTCGGGTATCTGTTCGCGCTGGCGTATGTTTTCGCGGGCCTGACCTACTGGCTGGCGGTGGCCGCGGGCCTATAGCTCCACTGTCGTGCAAAATGCGCTTGCCCCGCTGGCTTCACGCGGGGCAGGGTCCTACATCTTCGCCGGAATCACTTACCGGCCGGCGCGAGCCGTCGGCCCCTAGCGCCGCGAGAGGAATACAATGGCCGGCAGCCTCAACAAAGTCATGCTCATCGGCAACCTCGGCCAGGACCCCGAGGTCAAGAGCTTCCAGAACGGCGGGCGCATCGCCAACTTGCGCATCGCCACGTCCGAGAACTGGAAGGATAAGAACACCGGCGAGCGCAAGGAGCGCACCGAGTGGCACACGGTCGTGCTCCAGTCCGACGGGCTGGTCGGCGTCGCCGAGCGCTATCTGCGCAAGGGCAGCAAGGTCTACATCGAAGGCTCGCTGCGCACCCGCAAGTGGCAGGACCAGTCGGGCAACGACCGCTACAGCACCGAGGTTTCGGTCGGCGTGGGCGGCGTGATGACGATGCTCGACGGGGCGCCCGGTGGCGGCGGCGGTGGCCAGCGCGGCGGCGGCGGCGGCGGCGGTGACGATTGGGGCGGCGGTCGCGGCGGTTCCTCCGGGGGTGGCTCGGGCGGCAGCTCGAGCTGGAACCAGGGCGGCGGCGCCGGCGGCAGCAGCGGCTCGTCGGGCGGCGGCTTCAGCGACGATCTCGACGACGACATCCCGTTCTGATCCACCCCTTCGGGGGAGGATCAGCTGCTCTTCTTGAGCGCCGCCAGCGCCGCGAACGGCCCGGCGGCGGCCTCGTCCAGCAGCCCGCCGTCCTTGCGCGCCTGCTCGGCGCCGGGGCCGACCGCATAGGGATCGATCGCCAGCGCGAGGCTCTGCGCCACCGCTTCGCCGAGGTCGAACACGTGCCCGGCGAACGGAATCTCGTCGAGCTCGCGTTCCTCGAGCTCGATCTCTGTCTCGGTCACCGCCACCTCGGGCACGAAGCGCAGCGTCAGCGGCTCGTCGATCGTCACGGGCAGATCCTCGCCCGAAACCGCGCAGCTCTGCACCACCGCCGCGCGCAGGCGCCCTTCTGCGTTGACCGCCTCGCCGTCGTCCTCGAGCCGTAGCTCGGCTTCGAGCCGGTCGATCGCCACGATGCCGAAACGCCTGGCCAGCGCGGCGCACTGCTCCGCGCTCGGGGCCAGCGAGACCGGCTCCGCGGGCAGGTGCCGGCGGTCGACCGGATGCGCGAACTCGGCCGCGATCACAGCGAAAGCCCGCCCGCGAGCAGCGTCTTGCTGTCGAGCGCCGCGACCTGGTCGTCGAACGCCTGCAGCCGCGCGGCGAGGGCTTCGGTCCCGCGGCCGTCCTGCATCGTCACGTTACGCGCCAGCGTCGCCTCGAGCGTGGCCCGCTCGCCGCTCGCGCGCGCCTCGCGCAGCGCGCCGAGCCGGCCGCCGAGCACCGAGACCAGCTTGCCGACCTTCTTGCCCACCACGACGTCGCCCACCCCGCTCTCGCGCAGCTGGCCGTCCATGTCCTCGATGAACAGCTCGGTCAGCAGCGCCCCCTCGCGTGCCAGCACGCGGTCGCGCTCGAGGCGCAGCAGCACCACGGCGAGCAGCATCGAGATCATGTCGAACCGGCCGGGCACGCTGTCGGCGACGCCGTCGTCGCGATAGAACGCCGGGTCGCGCGAGAGCGCGACGATCCGGTGCCACAGCGGCCGCAGCGCCTCGCGCGGGTCGGCGTCGGCGGCGGCCTTGGGGCGAAACAGGCGGGCAAGCATGGACATCGGGTGTAAGTGGGTCCCTATTCAGCAGCTATTCAATCCGCGCCACCCAAGCGCCATTGCACGGCGGCGCGCCAGCCCTTAAGGCTCGCCGCCGATATAGGCGTGCAGCCGGCGATGGCAAATTTGCCCCGAGCGGCTCAGGCGGGAAAGGCAGCGAATGACGGCTTGGATGCGGATCGGGGCGGTGCTCGGCGCGGCGATGCTGGCGACGGGTTGCGTCCAGATCCAGGGCCACCGCGGCTACCTCGCCGACGAGATCCTGCTGCAGTCGGTCCAGCCCGGCGTCGACGACCGCACCTCGGTCGAGCGCACGCTCGGCCGGCCGAGCTTCATCAGCCAGTTCGGCGAGCCGGTGTGGTACTACGTCTCGAGCACCACCGGGCAGAAGCCGTTCCGCAAGCCGCGGATCGAGGGGCACACCGTGCTCGCGGTGCGGTTCGACCAGGCCGACCAGGTGGTCTCGATCGAGCGCAGCGGCCTGGAGCAGATCGCGCGGATCGATCCCGAAAACGACGAGACGCCGACGCTCGGGCGCGATCGCAGCTTCTTCGAGGACCTGTTCGGGAACATCGGTCAGGTCGGCGCGGGAGCCCCGGTCGGCGGCGGCGGCTGAGCCTGCTGCGCTCCTGACATCGTCGAAGGGCGAAGGATTGAAGCGCCGCTCGCGCTGGCCCATATCCCGGCCATGGACGAGCGACAGGCCAGCCACGGCCTCATCCAGTGGCACGGCACCACCATCATCGGGGTGAAGAAGGGCGGCAAGACCGTCATCGCCGGCGACGGCCAGGTTTCCATGGGCAACACGGTAATGAAGCCCAACGCCCGCAAGGTCCGCCGCCTTGGCGAGGACGGGCACGTGATCGCCGGGTTTGCCGGCGCCACCGCCGACGCCTTCACGCTGTTCGAACGGCTTGAACGCAAGCTCGAGCAATACCGCGGCCAGTTGCTGCGCGCCGCGGTCGAGCTGGCCAAGGACTGGCGCACCGACAAGTACCTGCGCAACCTCGAAGCGCTGATGATCGTCGCCGACAAGGAAGCGCTCCTCGTGCTGACCGGCAACGGCGACGTGCTCGAGCCCGAAGGCGGGATCGCCGCGATCGGCTCGGGCGGCAACTATGCGCTGTCGGCGGCGAAGGCGCTGGTCGAGTACGAAGACGACGCCGAGAAGATCGCCCGCCGCGCGATGCAGGTCGCGGCGGAAGTGTGCGTGTTCACCAACGACCGGGTCACGGTCGAAGTGATCTAAGCCCTCGCCCCCTTTAGGGGGAGAGGGTTGGGAGAGGGGGCCGCGCGCCGCCCTTCCCCTCTCAACTCCGACTAGGCGCTGCGCGCCAAGTCTCCGTATCTCTCCCCTGAAGGGGAGAGAGCAGAGGAACCAAATGAACGACTCCCTTACCCCCAAAGCCATCGTCAAGGCGCTCGACGAGCACATCATCGGCCAGGCCGAAGCCAAGCGCGCGGTCGCCGTGGCGCTGCGCAACCGCTGGCGCCGCCAGCGCCTCGGCGCCGAGTTGCGCGACGAGGTCACGCCCAAGAACATCCTGATGATCGGCCCCACCGGTTGCGGCAAGACCGAGATCAGCCGCCGCCTCGCGAAGCTCGCCGACGCCCCGTTCGTCAAGGTCGAAGCGACCAAGTTCACCGAGGTCGGCTACGTCGGCCGCGACGTCGAGCAGATCGCCCGCGACCTGGCCGAAGAGGCGATCCGGCTCGAGAAGGACCGCCGCCGCGAGGCGGTGCGCGAGGCGGCGTCGAAGGCGGCGATGGACCGGCTGCTCAAGGCGCTCGTCGGCGAGAACGCCAGCGAGGCGACGCGCGAGAGTTTCCGCCAGCGGATCGTCGAGAACGCGATGAACGAGGTCGAGGTCGAGATCGAGATCGAGGACGCGCCGTCGATGGGGTTCGACATGCCCGGCGGCGGCGCCCAGATGATCAACCTGTCCGAGATGATGAGCAAGGCGATGGGCAAGCAGAACCTCAAGCGCCGCAAGCTCAAGGTGCCCGACGCGTGGGACAAGCTGGTCGACGAGGAGGCCGAGAAGCGCATGGACCAGGACGACGTCGCCCGCGTCGCACTGGCCAACGCCGAGACCAACGGCATCGTGTTCCTCGACGAGATCGACAAGATCGCGGTCAGCGACGTGCGCGGCGGCTCGGTCAGCCGCGAGGGCGTGCAGCGCGACCTGCTGCCGCTGATCGAGGGCACCACGGTCGCCACCAAGTACGGCCCGATGAAGACCGACCACGTGCTGTTCATCGCCTCGGGCGCGTTCCACATCGCCAAGCCGAGCGACATGCTGCCCGAGCTGCAGGGCCGCCTGCCGATCCGCGTCGAATTGAAGGCGCTGACCGAGGAGGACTTCGTCGCCATCCTCAGCGACACCCGTGCCAACCTCGTCGCGCAGTACAAGGCGCTGCTCGGAACCGAGAAGGTCACGCTCGAGGTTGCGCCGGATGCGATCCGCGAGGTCGCGAAGATCGCCGCGCAGGTCAACGAGAGCGTCGAGAACATCGGCGCCCGCCGGCTGCAGACGGTGATGGAAAAGCTGCTCGAGGAGATCAGCTTCGAGGCCGAGGACCGCCAGGGCGAGACCGTGACGGTCGACGCGGCTTATGTCCGCGAGCGGCTGGCTGGGCTGGCGCAGGATGCGGATCTCTCGAAGTACGTGCTGTAACCCGATCCTCCCCGAGCTTGCTCGGGGACCGCCCGCGAAGCGGGTGGTGGAGGGGTGCTTTCGGTTGGCGCAACGCTTGCGGGAGAGACACCCCTCCGTCAGACGGCCACTTCTCCTGGCTCCGCGCCCGCTACCGCGTCTCCCCCGCCAGCCGGCTGATCAGCACCGCGCTGCGCAGCGCCTGGCGCGGGATGCTCGCCAGGTCCACCGTCTCGCCTTCGGCATGCGCTCCGCTGCCCGCGGCGCCGAGCCCCGCGAGTGCATCGACATGCGGGGCGACGAAGCTCGAATCCGCCGCGCCGCGCTGCGCCGGATTCCATTCGGCCATCTGCGGCAGGCCTAGGTCGACGTTGACCCGATTGAGCGCGGCCAGCAGTGCGCGGTTGCCGTCGGTCGGCGCCATCGGCGGATAGCCCTCGGCGAACTCGATCGTCGCCGCGGTCTTCGGCAAGTGCTGCGCCACGATCGCTTCCATCCGCGCCCGCGCACGCGCTTCCTGCTCGGGCGTCAGCGCGCGCAGGTCGCCGCGCGCCACCGCCTGCGCCGCGACGATGTTGGTCTTGCCCGACGCCGTGCCGCGAAACCCGTCCGCATCCAGTTCCGCGGGGGTGCCGCCGACCATCACCCCGACGTTGTAGGTCAGGTTCGGCTCGGTCAGCTCGCGGCGGAACGCGTCGAGGATTCGCGCCAGCTCGTAGTTCGCGCCGTAGCCGAGCGTGTCTCCGAACACGCCGCTCGAATGCCCGGTCGTGCCGGTCGCGGTGATCGTCCAGCTGATCGCGCCGCGCCGCGCCACCGTCGCATGGTCGTTGCCGCCGTCGACCACGAGCGGCTCGTACTCCAGCGCGACGTCGGCCCACTTGCCGGCCGCGATCAGGTCGGCGCGCGCCGCCGCGAGCGGCTCGCCCGCGCGCTCCTCGTCGCCGGTCAGCACCACCTTGATGTCGGCGTTGGCGAGCGTACCCGCCGCGTGCATCGCGCGCAGTGCCGCGACGATGATCACCAGTCCGCCCTTGTCGTCGCCCGCGCCGGGCCCGGTCGCGGTGGTGCCCGTGCGCACGAAGCGCTGGAACGGCGAGTCCGGCTCGAACACCGTGTCGAGGTGCGCGATCAGCAGGATACGCTTGCCGCGGCCGTTGCCGCTGTGCGTCGCGACGATATGCCCGGCGCGGCCGGTCGCGCGCATGTCGAGCCACTCGACCGCGAAGCCGAGCGGCTCGAGCTCGGCCCGCATCATTTCGCCGACCCTGGTCACGCCGGGCAGGTTCAGCGTCCCCGAGTTCTGGTTGACCAGCGTTTCGAGCAGCGCCTCGTGCCGCGGCGCTTCGGCCGTGACCACCGCGCGCATCCTGTCTTCTGCCGGCGAGGTGGCGGCGGTGGCGGCGAGCATCGCCAGGGCGGCCAGCGGACGCAGGTTCATCGGGCAAAGCTACAGGATTTTTCCCGGTGAGGAAGGCATCGCGGGTGCCGTGCGACGCCGCTCCGGCCTTCCATCGCTTTGGCGTGCCGCCGGGGTATCTGCTAGCGGGCCGGCATGACCCTCGTCCAAGCACTCCTCGCCTTCGTGGCAGCGGCCACCGTGCTGACGATCACGCCCGGTCTCGACACCGCTATGATCCTGC
>DATDLP010000551.1:0-22152 GCA_036519255.1 Croceibacterium sp. | reverse complement strand
TGTCCGCCGGCATTGCCGCTGCTCTGGATCGATAGCGTCGGGTTGGCGAAGCCGCCGCCGTTGTTGACGAACCGCACGCCGTCCACGACGACCTTGCCGGCCGCGGTGATCGTGACGTCGCCGAGGATGTTGGATGCGTGGTCGCCGTCCGACGCGTCGCGCAGCGGAGCGGCCTGGCCGGCGTCCGCGCCGAGGATCGTCACCGCCTTGTTGACGGTGACATTGCCGGCGAACGAGCCTTCGCCAAGGCGAATGGTATAGTTGTTCTGCGAACCGTCGACCGCCTCCTGCAGCGAGTTTGTCGTGCGGACGAGGTTGCCGTTCTGGTCGAACACCTGGATCGAGTGCGTCAGATCGAGCGTACGGTTGGCGAACTGGAGCCGCTCGATGCCGCTCAGCGTGTCGTAGCCCTCGTCGCCGTTGCCGCTCTCGTTGTCCGCGACCGCAGTGAAGGCGGTGACGCGGTCGTCAGCGTCCTTGAGCACCGTGATCGAATAGTCGCCGAGGTTGCCATCATAGATCGCGGTATCGATGCCTCCCGCGCCGTTCAGGGTGTCGTTGCCGCCGCGGCCATACAGCGTGTCGTTGTCCGCGCTACCCACAAGGGTATTGTTGCCGGAATCGCCGGTGTGAACGGTCATTTTGGAAATCCCCCAATTTCGCAAGGCAAGCCGATCCGAATCGGTGCCATTGATGGCCTGCAACGTATCTGCGGCGCCGGACGAATCAAGAGTGTTAAAAAAGAGTTAACGTCCCGATGCGGGAAATGACGTAAATCGGGCCAGAGTCTCGGCTGGCGGCATGAATCTAACATGGCACAGGGCAGGGGCGGAAATAACTCGATTGAAGCAATCAAAACTTGCCGTATAAGGACGGATAAAGTGGAAATCTTTCCGTGATTATGAATTTTGAGAAATAGTTAACATTTATAGAAGGACAATTTGAATTGTTTCTTATATCGCTCAAAATAAAATAACGCGGGGGAATTTCTGTGGATAGGCTTGCATTCCGACACGGCGCGTTTGGTCACGCTGGTGCGGCCGTTGTTGGAACGCTCTGCCGAAGCCGCCGCGACGGCGCCGCAAGGTGTCGGGCGCTCGGGCAGCACGCTCAAGAGTGGAGCCGGGAGCATCTGCTCCGACCGGGGTCTCGATCAGGGGCCGCCGCCTCTGACCACGGAAGTCCGCCGGGGTGAGAGCGAGCCCGATGCTCAGCGTACCGAGCTGCACCGCCGCCGCGCCGCCGTATCCAAGCGCTGGCTTCAACAGCGCATTGGCTTGGCGGCAGGTTCGCACGGTCGTGCCGGCAGGGTTGCACACGGCCGAAGCGAGTTGCGCCTGCGAGGCGAAGCGCTATTCGAACACCGCCATCGCCGACGCCGGCTCGCCGGCGGCGCAGCGTGCGAGGTTTGCCTCGAGGCTCTCCGTGTGGCTCGCCACCTGGCCGAGCAGCTCCTTGCGCCGCTCGAGCTCGTTCATCCGCGCCCTGGCGGCACGGTAGCTGTCGCAGGCCAGCGCGCGGTCGCCGGCGGCGCGGGCGATGTTGCCCATCGTCACGTGCGCGGTCACCAGCCGGTTGAGCGTGTTCGAGCGCGGCTCGGTGCCCGGCGGGTCGCGCAGCAGCGCGAGCGCCGCGCGCTGCTCGACGATCGCGCGCGCGTGCTGGCCTTGCGCGCTCAACGCCTGCGACTGGCTCTGGCGCAAGTTGGCGCCGAAGGTGCGCAGGCTGTGGTCGTTGGCCTCGATCGCCACGAGCCGGTCATTGGTCCGGATCGCCAGGTCCAGAAAGTGCTGAACATCGTCCTCCGCGCCGGGCAATCCGGTCGATGTGCCGAAGCCGAGGTAGGAGTTCCACATCAGCGCATAAAGCGTGACCGGATCGTTGGGCAGGGCGCGGTCGAGCGCCACGAACATCGCCTCCGAGCGGTGCAGCGCGGCGACCGCGGGCGCGAGCTCGTCGGTGAAGTAGCCGTGCAGCGCGCGGCTGTACAAGGCCATTGCGCGGTCGAGCTCGGCCTCGCGCGAGCGCTGTTGCCCGACCGGCCACTCGCCGATCTCGCGTTCGAGCAAGCCGGCGAGGCGTAGCAACTCGTCGGGCTTCTGGCCGAGCACCGCCAACTCGAGCTGCCCGTGGCGCAGCCGCCGCCGGGCCGCATGCCAGCGCGGACCGCGATCATCCTCGGATACCGAGGCAAGCGCCTTGTCCGCCTCGGTCATCGTGACGATTGCAGCCTCGATATCTGCGTCGCCGTGGGCCTCGATCATCGCCGTCCCGGCGAGCGCCTCGACCAGGTCGGGCGCCGTCGCCGCCGCAGGGCCGTCAAGGGCGCGCAGCATCCGCGTCGCCGTGGCGAGATTGCGCCGCGCATTCTCGACCTGGCCGAGGTTGGGCTGCGTCGGCACCCCTTGCGCGCGGGCCAGTGCGATGAAGCCCTGCGCGGCCTCGTGCCGGAGCTCCTCGCTCGCGCCGGACGAGGCGGCGAGCGATGACAGATAGCGCTGCGCGCGATCGGCCAGCGTCGCGCGCGCCTGGGTGTTGCCGGCCACGCGCTCGAGCCGGCCGTTGAGCTCGAACAGCATGTAGCGCGCGAGATCGCGCAGCTCCTCGAACCGCGCGGCTTCGGCCCGTCGTGCGGACTCGGCGCGGCCGTAGGCGTGGACCGTGATTCCGAGCGCGCCGATCAGCAGCAGCAGCGCCGCCGCGGCGATCGCCACCGGCGCGCGATGCCGCGCAACGAACTTGCGCGCGACGTAGCGCGGCCCCCCGGGCATCGCCGCCACCGGAAACCCGTCACGCCAAGCGGCAACGTCGGCGCCGAGCGCGTCGGCGGTCTGGTATCGCGCTGCGGGATCCTCGGCGGTGGCACGGGCGATGATGGTCGCGAGCTCGCGGTCGGCGGGCCCGGGCGGGAGCAGCTTCTCGAGCAGCTTGCCGAGTGAATAGACATCGGCTGCGGTGGTCACCGCGCTGCTGGTCATGCGCTCGGGCGCGGCGTAGCCGGGCGTCAGGCTGAGGCTGCCGATCGACGCGCTGCCGGGCTCGGGCTCGGGCTCCTCGGCGCTCGCCGGCTTGGCGATGCCGAAGTCGATCAGCTTGACCACCCCGTGCTTGGTCACCAGCACGTTCGACGGCGTGAGATCGCGGTGCACCACGAGGTTGCGGTGCGCGAAGGCGACCGCGCCGACGATGTCGCCGAACAGCTTCTGCCGCGCGGTGCGGCCCAGCGCGTTGTCCTCGGCCCACTGCAGCAGCGGCAGGCCGTCGACGTACTCCATGACGAAATAGGGCGAGCCGCCCTCGGTCTCGCCCCCGTCGTAGAGCTGGGCGATGTGCGGATGCGACAGCCCGGCGAGCAACTGCCGTTCGCGCACGAAGCGCTCGACCAGCGCCTCGGACAGCAGGCCCGGCTTGATGATCTTGATCGCCGCGACGTGCGCGAAGTCGCCGGTCGCTCGCTCGCCACGATAGACCGAGCCCATGCCGCCGCGTCCCACGCGCTCGACGATGCGGTAAGCGCCGATGCGCTCGGGCGGAATTTCCTCGCCGCTCTGGTCCATCGCCATCCCCGTGCGCAGCGAGTTCGCGCGGTCGGCCTCGAGCATCGCCGCCACGCGGGTCTGCAGATCAGGGCGTCCCTCGGCCTGCTCGGCGAGTCGCGCCTCGCGCTCCGCTTCGGGCAGCGCCAACAGCTCCTCGAGCAGCGTCAGCGCCTCGCGCTCGAACCCGAGGTCAGGCATCGTCGATCGGATTGGCGAGCGCGTCGGTCAGCCACGCGCGCGCGGCCTGCCAGCGGCGCTTGACCGTCGGCTCAGACAACCCCGTGACGATTGCGACGTCGGTAATCGTCATCCCCCCGAAATAGCGCATCTCCACCAGTTCGCTGAGCTGCGCGTCGATCGCCCCCAACCGGACAAGCGCGGTTTCGAGCGCGATCAGATCAAGCCGCTGGCCACCGTCGATATTGGTGCACAATTCGACCTTGACCCCGCGCCGCTTGGAAGTGGCTTTCTGCCGCGCGTGATCGATCAGGATATGGCGCATCAGGCGCGAGGCGAGCGCGATGAAATGCGCCCGGTCGGCCAGCCCGCTGCCATCGGTCTGGAGCAGCCGCAGCACCGCGTCGTTGATCAGGTCGCCGGTCGACAGCGAGCTGTTGCGCTCGCCGCGCAGCCGCGCAGCGGCGATCTGCGCGAGCTCGGGATGAAGACGGGCGATCAGCCGGTCGCGTGCGCTGCCGTCGCCGCTGCGCCAGCCCGCGATCAGGACCTGGGTGTTCGGCTCGCTCGACATTTACCCCCCTGCCGGAAGCGTAAGTTCCTCCTGGCCGATCCGCAAGCGGCCGCGGGCTTGCCTGCTCAGCTGCCCCGTTTCAGCACATCGGGCGCCACCGTCAGCTCGGCACCGCCCATGTAGAGCGGCGCGAAGTCGCGCTTCGCGTAGCGCCACATGCCGTCCTCGCCTTTCACGCAGTCGTCGATCATGTCGGCGACCATTGCCGCGCTGGTGCCCTCGTGCGGCGGCGAGCCGTCGGTGCCGTAGAGGATCATGATGCAGGTCGTGCGCGCGTGGCGCGGACCGTCGAACGCCGCGTGGAAGTTGGTCACGATATGCCGCGAGGTACGCTGGCCGCGCTCGCGCCGCCATGCGTAGAACGCCTCGATCGCCGCGCGGCCGACCAGCGGCGCGCCGGGTCCGGCGTGGAACACCCCGTCCTCGACGAACATTTCCGACACGCCGGTGCCGCCCTCGTGATCGACGCGGTACCAGTAGTCGATCGCGTTCTGCCGCAGCATGGCGATCTCGTGCAGTCGTTCGACGGGTGTCATCGCGTTCTCCTCACAGGCCGATCCGCCGGCCGATCTCGGCGGCCGCAGCGCGCAGCGCTGCGACCAGCCGCGCGGGCGCCTGCGGGGGAATGAACTGGATCGAATCCATCGCCGAGATCATCGCCACCAGCGCGTCCCGGTGATCGCGGATCGGCGCGCTGACCGCGTTGATGCCGAGCATCGACTGCTGGGGCGCATCGGCCCAGCCACGTTCGGCCACGCGCTCGAGCTCGGCGCGCAGCGCGGCGGGGGCGGTGATCGTCGCATCGGTGAACCGGGCGAACTTGCCCGGAAGTGGTACGCCCCGCTCCAGGCGGTCGGCCAGCAGCAGCTTGCCGGCAGCGGTCGCGTGGAGCGGGATCGGCTCGTTTAGCCGCACGGTGATCCCGATCAGCGCCTTGCCCGGCAGCGTCTCGACGATCGAGGCCTGCTCGCCGTGGACCAGCGACAGGTTGAACGAATGGGCGAACCGCTGGTGCAGCTCCTGCAGCACCGGCCGCGCGAGTTCGATCAGCCCGTCCTCGGCCGACATCCCGAGCACCCGCGCCAGCGCCACCATCCGCGGGCCGCGGGCATAACGGTCGCTGCCGGGGTGCTGGATGGCATAACCGAGCGAAACCAGCGTGCGCAGGTGGCGGTAAGCGCGCGCCTTGGTCGTGCCGGCGGCGCGGGCGATCTCGCTCACGCCGAGCTCGTCGTGGCGCGCGAGAAGCTCGACGATCGCAATCGCTACGCGCGCCGCCTTGACGCCATCCTCCGTCACGCCGGACCTCCGAAATAGAACCGGTAGCCGTTTGCACCGATCGCGCGCCGGTCCGCCTCGCCGGGCACCCAGCAACGCAGCAGTGCCACCGTGCCGGCATAGTCGATCGCCGCCTCGTGCCCGACGAACGGTGCATCGCTGCCCCACAGCAGCCTTCCGGGGCCGAAGCGGCGCAGCAGGTCCTGCGCGTACTCGCCGGGCAGGTCGAGGTCCGGGCGGCGGAAGCCCGACGAGAGCTTGACCCACACGCCGTCGCGCTCGAGCAGGCGGAGCATGGCGAGGTAGCTCGGCTCGGCAAGCCGCGCTGCGGGGTCGTGCCAGCCGAAGTGGTCGATCACCAGGTTGGTGCCGAACGCCGCCACTGCCGGCGCGACCTCCGCTAAGCGTTCGCCGTCGATGTTGAGGTGCAGGTGCATGCCGCACTCGCGCAGCCTGGCGGCGGTGCGCGCGAACTCGGGGCTGGCGAGATCGTCGACCGGCATCCGGAACCACTGGAGCCGCATTCCCACGACGCCCGCCTCGCGCAGGCGATCGAGGTCTTCGATCCCGGGATCGTAAACCAGCGTGCCGCGCAGCCTCGGATGACGCGCCAGCGCGGCGAGGGTGTAGCCGTGGTTGCGTCCGAACAGGCTGGCCCCGGCGATCACCCCGAAACCGATCCCTTGCGCGTCCATGTCGGCGAGGAAATCCTCGGCGGTGTAGCAGTAATCGGGCCGGGTCCAGGCATCGGACGCGAACGGCAGCGAACCGTCCCACACATGCGCGTGGCAATCGACCAGCGGTGCGTCAGACATGTTCGCGTGTCGGCCGCCGCGCGGTCTCGACGGTGCCCTTCCACCACAGTACGGTGTTCGCCGCGGCGATCACCGCGAACACCGTGAACACCAGCCGCACGTCTCCGCTCGCACCGATCAGACCGGCGACGAACAGCGGCGTGAGGCTCGAGGCGGCGCGGGCGAGCGAGCTCGACACGCCCAGCCCGACCGAGCGGACCGCGGTCGGGAAGACCTCGGACGAATAGGGCCACAGCAGCACCGCGACCACGCCGATGGTGAAGCCGCCGCCGAGCGTCAGCGCGACCAGCGCGAGCGGCTCCGAATAGGGCACCACAGCCAGCACCGTCAGGCACGCCGTGGCGGCAAGCGCCCCGCCGATCGCGAACGGCCGGCGGCCGAAGCGGTCGATCGTCGCGCCGAGGACGAGCGGGGCGAAGAAGATCGGGATCGAGCCGTACGCGGCGAACATGTTGGCGTCGGCCTTGGACAGGCCGAACTCGCTGACGAAGATCGTCGGCGTCCAGTTGAGCAGCCCGTAGTTCACCAGCGAGGTCATGAACCACAGGAAGAACATGACGATCGACACCCGGCGCAGCGAGGGCCGGAACAGCGCCGAGACCGGCACGCGCTCCTCCCTGACCTCGCTCTCCTCGACGGGCCCCGGCGGCTCGGACGGCCCGCCGAGACGGCGGATGGCCGCGGCGGCGGCGGCGAAGCCCCTCGTCCGGTTGAGCCAGCGCGGCGAGTCCGGGAACAGGAACCACAGGAAGGGCACGAACAGCATCGGGATCGTGCCGATCACGAACAGCGGCCGCCAGCCGAAGTGCGGCGCCAGGATCGCCGCCCCTGCCGATGCCGCCGGAAATCCCGCGACCATCAGGAACTGGTAGGTCGAGAAGAACCGCCCGCGCGTCTGCACCGGGGCGATTTCGTTCACGTAGCTCGCCGCGACCGGCAGGGCACCGCCCATGAACAGCCCCTGCACGAAGCGCAGCGCCATCAGCTCGTGCGGGCCGGTGGTGAACGCGCAGGCGAGGCTGGCGAGGCACATCGCGACGACAGCGACGCACAGCACGGGCTTGCGCCCGAAGCGTTCGGCGAGCCAGCCGATGCCGAGCGCGCCGAAGAACTGGCCGATCGCTCCCGACGACAGCAGCCAACCGATGGTGTAGGTATCGAGCCCCCATTCCTCGCCGAGGTAGGGCATCATGTAGGCGAGGATGATGATGTCCCAGCTGTCGAACAGCATCATCGCGCCGATCAGCACCGGCGCCCAGCGCCGGCGGGCCCAGCCCGCGTCGGCATCGAGCATCGCGGTGATCGCCGATGCCGAATCCAGTCTCTCGCTGCTCATGCCCCTGCCCCCCTCAGCCGTAGAGACGCGCGGCGGTGCCGCCGAGAAACGCCTGCCGCCCCGGCTCGCTCAGGCCCGCCGCGGCGTGGTGCGCGCGGGCGAGCATGTCGCCGTACGACGCGGTGCTCTGCCCGACGTCCGAGCCCCACACGAGCCGGTCCTCGCCGACCACGTCGGCCAGCCGGCGGACGAACGCGGCGAGGTCGTGACCCGCATCCTCGAGCCGCTCGAAGTTGATGTCGGTGACCTTGAAGTGGACGTGCGCCAGCTCGGCGAACGCGCCGAGTGCCTCGGCCACGCCGAAGCCCGGCGGCGGGTCGATCGCGTAGTCGAGCCCTTGGGATTGCGCCCACTTCGTCTCCGGCGTCGAGGCGTGCGGCACGCCGCAATGGTCGAGTACGATCGGCAGCGTGGCGAAGCGCCGCGCGATTCCGCGCATCGCGGCGAGCCCCGCCGCGCTGTTGAGGCGGTAGAGGATCACCGCCACCGGCAGGCCGTGGTCCGCCGCCGCCGCCCACAGCGCCAGCGCCTGATCGGACGCGAGCCATTCGGTATCGAGCGCGTCGAGCTTCGGCGCGACGATCCTCAGCCCCGCAAGCCCGTGCTCGCGCACCAGCCGCGCGAGCGTCACGGGTGCCGCCGGGTCCTGCGCATCGAGCACCGCAACCGCGCGGAACCGGTCGGGATGATCTGCCGCCGATTGCAGCGCGTAGCTGTTGTCGTAGCCGTACAGCGTCGCTCGCTGCACGAGGCAGGCGCGGTCCACGCCTTCGCGGTCCATCGCCTCGACCAGCCGCTCGACCGGGAACACCATCGGCGGCACCGGCGGCCGCGTCCCGCCGCGCAGCGTCGAATGGGGATAGCGCGCGGTATCCGCCGACAGCACGTGCGCGTGGGTGTCGAAGATCACGCAGCCGGCCCGGTGGTGAGGTGCTCGAGCGCCGTCTCGTCGAGCTCGACCCCGGTGGTCGCGATCAGCCGTGCCACGGTCATGTAGCAACCCGCGGTCAGGACGATGTTGACCACCACCTGGTCGCTCACCAGCGCGCGCAGCGCGGCCAGCGTCGCGTCGGTCGGGGCAAGGTCGAGCACGACCTCGTCGGTGAAGCGGCACACCGCGGCGAGCGTCGGATCCAGCCGGTCGTAGGCCCGGCGTTCGATCGCCGCGAGATCGTCCTCGCTCAGCCCGGCACCGAGCGCCAGCGGGCGGTGGTGGTGCAGCTCGTAAGCGCTGTTGGAGAGGTGCGCGACGCGCAGGATCGCCGCCTCGCGGATGCGCGGCTCGAGCACCTCGGGATCGGCGATCGCGTAGCTCAGCCGCCCCTGCGCCTCGAACAGCGAAGGTGAGGCGACCGCGCCGATCCGCACGACGTTGAGCGGGGTGCCCGCGAGAATCCTTTGCGCCGTTTCCGGCAAGCCGGCGACGTCCGGATAGGGTATCCGCGGCAAGTCCCGTCTCCCCCAATTTCGAAACGCTGTTGCGTTGTGCGTACCGGATGCCAGAAATGCGCCGCGTGTCAAACGGGCGCTCGGGGAGAGAAGAGTTGATGCCGGATGGGGAAACCGCGCTCGCACAATGGCTCGGCCGTTTCGCCGACGCGCTCGCGGCGCCAGGCGGGGCCGACTGGTCGGCGCTGTTCGCCGAGGAGTGCTGGTGGCGCGATCTCGTCGCGTTCACCTGGAACATCGTCACGCTCGAAGGCGTCGAGGCGATCGCGCAGATGGCCGCGGTCCAGGCCGGAGCGATCGGCGCGCACGGCTTCGCCCTCGACGATCCCGCACTGCCGCTGACCGACGACAATCAGGGCTGGTTCACGTTCGAAACGGGCACCGCGCGCTGCCGCGGCCATGTCCAGCTGGTCGAGGGCAAGGCGCGGATCCTGCTCACCGCTGTGACCGAGCTCATCGGCCACGAGGAGCCCACCGGCACGCGGCGGCCGAATGGGCTCGCGCACCGCGCCGAGAAGGGCCGCCCGACCTGGGCCGAGCGCCGCGCCGCGCAGGCCGCGTCGTTCGGGATCGACGAGCAGCCCTTTTGTCTGATCGTCGGTGGCGGCCAGAACGGGCTCCAGCTGGCCGCGCGGCTCGGCCGGCTCGGCGTCCCGACTTTGGTGATCGACGCGCACGAGCGGGCGGGCGACTGCTGGCGCAAGCGCTACCCCTCGCTGCACCTGCACGATCCGATCTTCCTCGATCACTTCCCCTACCTGCCGTTCCCCGAGCACTGGCCGCTGTTCACGCCCAAGGACCGCATGGCCGACTGGCTCGAGCACTACGTCGAGGCGATGGACATCGCCTATTGGGGCGGCGCGCGCTGCACCGGCGCACGCTACGACGAGCGCCGCGACGAATGGGCGGTCGAGATCGAGCGCAGCGGCGAGACACTGACCGTGCGGCCGAAGCACCTGGTGCTCGCGACCGGGCTGTCCGGCGCGAAGCACATCCCCGATCTCCCCGGCGCCGCGCGCTTCGCCGGCGAGCAATGCCACTCCGCCGACCACCGCGGCGGCACCGGCATGGCCGGCAAGCGCTGCGTCGTGATCGGCTCGAACAACTCGGCGCACGACATCGCGGTCGACCTGTGGGAGCACGGCGCCCAGGTCACGATGATCCAGCGTTCGCCGACGATCGTCGTGCGCGCCGACACGATGAGCGAGCTGGCCAAGCACCTGCCTTACGCGAACCCCGCGATCCCGATCGACTTCGCCGACCTGACGGGCGCGGTCACGCCCTATCGCCCGCGCCTCGCGGCCGAGAAGGGCTTCAGCGATTACCTGCGCCAACTCGACGCCGCTTTCTACCAGCGGCTCGCCGCGAGCGGCTTCGACTTGTGGCACGGCGAGGACGAGACCGGCTTCTTCATGGCCTACTTCCGCCGCGCCGCGGGCTACTACATCGACGTCGGCGGGTCCGAGCTGGTCGCGTCGGGCGCAATCGCGCTCGCCCGCGGCGAAATCGCCGAACTGACCGAGCACGGCGTGACGATGGCCGACGGTACCGCCCTGCCCGCCGACGTCATCGTTTACGCCACCGGCTACCGCCCGTTCTCGGAACGGATCGCCGCGCTGATCTCGCCCGAGGTCGCCGCCAGGGTCGGCCCGTGCTGGGGCCTCGGCTCGGGCACCGAAGGCGACCCCGGTCCGTGGGAGGGCGAGCTGCGCAACATGTGGAAACCCACCGCGCAGGGCGGCCTGTGGATCCAGGGCGGCAACCTGATGCAGGCGCGGTTCCACTCGCTGCACCTCGCGCTCCAGCTCAAGGCGCGGATGGAAGGCCTGGCGACGCCGGTCTATCCCCCACCTTCGCCTTCCTCTTAGACCGTTTGGGCCGGTTGACCGGCCGCGTGCCGAGGCAAACACTCGGCGAGATCGGAGACCATGCCATGCCGCTCGAATTTGCCGGACCCGCCACCCCGCTCGACGACGCCGCGATCGCCAACGCCGCCACCAAGGTCGGTTGCGAGGTCGCCGCGATCCGCGCGGTGATCGACGTCGAGAGCCGCGGTGGCTTCCTGCCCGACAATCGGCCCAAGATCCTGTTCGAACGGCACTATTTCTCGCGGCTGACCAAGTGCAGGTTCGATGCCGCGCACCCGGACATCTCCAACGGCAAGTGGGGCGGCTACGGCCCCGGCGGCGCGAACCAGTACGAGCGCCTCGGCCGCGCGATCAAGCTCGACCGCGACGCCGCGCTGCGCTCGGCGAGCTGGGGGCTGTTCCAGATCATGGGCGATCATTGCACTTCGCTCGGCTATGCCGATGCCGAGGCGTTCGTCGCCGCGATGGTCTCGGGCGAGGCTGCGCAGCTCGATGCGTTCGTCGGCTTCGTCAAGAAGAACAGGCTCGACGACGAGCTGGTGCGGCACGACTGGGCCGCGTTTGCGCGCGGCTACAACGGTCCGGCCTATCGCGAGAACCGTTACGACACCAAGCTCGCCGCCGCCTACGCGTTCCACAGCAAGGGCGCGCCGCGCACCGACAGCGTGCGGCCGACGCTGCGTCTCGGCGACAAGGGGCCGGCGGTGCAGGAGCTGCAGAACCTGCTCGGCATCAGCGCCGACGGCGACTTCGGGCCTGGGACCAAGGCGGCGGTGCTCGCCTTCCAGAAAGGCAAGGGCCTGCTCGCCGACGGCATCGTCGGCCGCGGCACCTGGGCCGCGCTCGAGGGCTGACGCCGCTCCGGCAACCTGCCCGGTGCGCGTAGCGCCGCGGGCACGCCGTCAGATGTCGTCGTCCTCGGTCTCCGCGACATACAGGACACGGTAGCCGGGTGGAATCGTCAGCGGCTTGGCGCTCTTGTCGTCGAGCAGCACGATGCGCTTCTGGTCACGCGGCGTGAGCCGGGCGAGCGCGCGGAGAATCTGCTGCTTCTGCAGCGGCTTGAGCCCGAGACCGCGCATGTCGACGACGACGTAACGCTTCCAGGATTTCGCCAGGTGGGCATTGAGATCCTTCGCCCAGGTGGTGACCTTGAAGTCCTGCGATCTCGGCGGGTTGAAACTGCCCAGCCGATAACCCCGGTCTGCGCTCGCCAAGCGCTTGATCTCGGCCGAGGGCAGCTGGAGCAGGCCGGTGCCGATTTGCTCCCGGGTCGGCCGCGGAGGACCAAGGCCCTCGAGCCGATCGGGCTTCTTGACGATATGCTCGAGCGCAATCAGGTATTCGCTCAGCCCGTTGCGTGCGGTGAGGACCGGCCATTCCATCTTCTCGACCCACGGCCTTCCCGCAGTGCCGCGGCGCTGCGATTGCAGAGTCCCCGGCGGGTCGGCGTCGATGTTGATGGCGAACTCGGCAAATCGCTCGCGATGGCCGTTCAGCACCATCTCGATTTTGTAGCCGATGCGCGACTGGCGATTGGTGGTTTTGTGCCACTCGACGTCGGTGTGGTAGATCATCTCCACCCCTTCGGGCAGCGCGTCGCGCAGCCGGCGCATGTACTGTTCGATGCCGCGGTTCTGCAGCTCCTGGTTGACCTCGCGCGGGACGAGCCCGATGCCGAACGGGCTCTCGACCCCGAGCCCCGCGCCGTGCAAGTGGCCGCGCTCAAGCCGGCCGCCGTGATAGCCGCCCGCCTGGGGGCCGATGGGCGTGTCCTTGGTGCGTTTGTAGGACTCCCCGTACGAGAACATGTTGGCCTCGAGCTTCTTGCGCTCCTGCCCCTTGCCGATCACGCTCGCCTGAATGAGCTTGCCGGGATCGTCCTTCCCCGACGGCGGGCCGCGCCAGACCCGCAGCTCGCCGTCGCTGAACTGCCAGACGTGGTGCGGCTGCCCGTCGATTCGCGGGGGCACGCTGGCGTCATAGCGCACGGGCGGGTTGGGGGTCTTTTCCGTGACCCGCTGGCGGTACAGCCGGAGCACCATGCCGCCTTCGATCTCGACCTCCATGCGCTTGCCGGGCTGTAACCCGGCCGCAAGCGCGCTGATCCGCGCGTCGCTGACTTCAACGAGCACGGCGTCGCTTGGCGACTTGTAGTAGCTGTCGAGCCGCCTGCGCGCTGCGGCAGCGTCCGGACCGCCCCGCCTAATCGCCTCGACCGAGGCGCTCGGCCCAATCGGCGAGCGTGCACTGAACTCCGCCTGCCGCTCGTTGATCTCGTCGATGTGCGGGCTGGACCGCGTCATCGCGTCGAGCTCGGCCGGGTCGTCCGGCGAACCGTCCGGGGGCTTCTTCTCGTTGGCGGGCTTTTGCGTGCGCAGCGGTGAAGCGGGCTCCGGCGCTACCAGGCTGCCGTCGGGCTGGACGATGTTGCGCGAGTCCACCAGCACGCCCGCGCGGATCAGGTCGGCGTCGGTGGTGCCCGGCCGCACGTGCTGCCGGTTCATCAGGTCGGCGATCCCCTGGCTGCGCACCGCGGCCTGGTTGGTCATCTGGCGCAGCTGGATGCCGTTGGTCAGCGGTCCGCCGAGGTCGCCGAAGATCACGTCGGGACGCGCGCCGATCGAGGTCAGGAAGTCGTTGAACAGCGTGCCGCGGTTGTTGATCATGAACGGGTCGA
The DNA here is from genome assembly GCA_036519255.1 of Croceibacterium sp. Taxonomy (GTDB): domain Bacteria; phylum Pseudomonadota; class Alphaproteobacteria; order Sphingomonadales; family Sphingomonadaceae; genus Croceibacterium_A. The sequence continues at coordinate 8,436 of DATDLP010000551.1, read as the reverse complement.
AGTCGGTGAACTTGATCGGCTCGCCCCGGATGATCTTCTGGACCGTGTCGGTGGCCACCAGCTTGGCGCCGGGGCCGTTGCCCATGATCAGCGTCCGCGCGTTGGCGACGGCGAAGGCCTCCCACTGCGCGCGCAGGCTCGCTCCGGTGGACACGTCGACCCGGTTGCCGAGATCGCGGGCGCGCAGCAGGTAGGGCACCACCCCGCCCGGCGGTTCACCCTTCCGGGTGCGCGACCGCGTTTCGCGATACTTGAGCGCGGTCTCGAACGACTGCGTGACGTAGATCCCCTGGCCGAAATCGTCATGCGGCCCGCCCGGGCCCCGCGCCATGTCGATTCCGTTCTTGACCACCGACGCGGTCCGCTGCGGCGTCGCGCCGTGGAACAGCATCACCAGCGGCTCGTCCCACCCGAGCTGCCCGGTGCGGATCAGGTGATTGCGGGTGGCCGCGAGAGTCGCGTCGGAAATCAGCGCGCGCACCGGCACGGGAATGCTGTCGTCGTTGAGGATGTTATGCAGCCGGATCATCGAATCCGGCTTGCCCACCAGGCCCATCAGCTCGACCCGCGTCTGCGCATCGGTGAGCGAAGCGACGCGTCCGAGCGCGGGATCGATCAGGCCGCGCGCCAGCCTGCCCTGCATCTGGCCCTCGTACTCGCCGGCCAGCACCATGCGCTGATGGACGAACTCGATGTCCTCCCGCTGGCTCGCCGTTAGCGCCTCTCCTTGGACCGGCGTCCCGCGCGCGCGGCTAGTCACAGTCCCCTCCGGCGTGGACTTGGTTCCGCGGTTCTGCGCCCCAAACACCTGCCCGGTCAGGTTGAACGCGGCCTGCTCGTAGTCGGCCAGGCTGTAGAACGGTCCCATGTGCTCGACACCGTCGTGCGGCGGCCGGAACGAGACCCGGTACTCGTACTGGTCGCCGTGGCGGGCGACCGAGAACACCGTCTCGACGTTGGTGTCGCCGAGGCGGATGTCGATCACCGACTCGAGCTTGGCGCTGTCGCTCTTGTTGAGTCCGGCGACCAGGTCGACTTCCTTGCGCAACCCCGAGAAGTCGCCCTTCGTGCCGCTCGGCAGGCTCACGGTCAGCCGTTCGGCCATGCTCGCGCTGGTGATCAGCATCGGGTGCGCGTGGCGATCCGTGGTCCAGCCGAGCGGCGGGGGACCGACCGAGCCCGGACCGCCCTGGAGGACCATGAATTCGCCGAATTGCGGATCCTTGGGATTGACGCAGCGCGCGAGCATGACCTCGCGGTGCTGGTCCGCATCCCGCAAAGCCCGGTAGTTGGCCATCGCGGCCTCGCCGCTCTTCGGATCGCTCGCGCGGATCCGGCTTTTCTCCGGGATCGACGGAAGGTTCTTCAGCATTTCCGGCGTGAGGTCGGCGGTCGCGAAGATTCGGTCGTGCATCGTCGCCGGGTTCGCGAGGTGCTCGGCGAGCGTGGGCGGGATCCGCAGCGCCGGATACTCGCCGGTGATGGCGTTCGCGTTGCTGGTCCGGGCCGGGTCGTCGCCGGGACCGCGAACCTTGTCCTTGTCGCCGGCGCCGTGCTCTGTCCGCCACGATCCGTCGTCGTCGTCGTCGTGCGGCCGCAGCGGTGGGGGCTCCTCGTCGCCGACCGCACGCCTCGTCGGCAGCCCCTCGGGCTCGTTGTCGTTCGCCGCGCGCCGTGGCCGCTCGGGCAGCCGCTCGACGGTGTCGCGCGCCGCCTCGTCGGGCGTCGCCGGGCGACTGGCCGGCGCGGCGGGATCGTCGCCGTCGGCGCGGGCCTGCGGACCCATGCCGTTGCGCCCCATCTCGCGGTCGAAGGCCTCGCCGGCGATCTTCGACGCCTTGCCGCGCGCCTCCTGTACTTCCCCCGCATGCGCTTCGGCGTGCGCGTTGATGAAGCGGCGCGAGCCGCGCAGCGCCATGCCCTCACCGAACCCCTGGATGGCGTTCTGGATGAACGCATGGCGCAGTTCGCGATAGAAATCCCCGGAGGTGTGGCTCTTGACCCCCATGAGGTTCTCGTAGCCGAGCTCTGTGGCTTTTCCGGCCGTGGCCGAGGTGGCGTTGATCACGCCGCGCACGCCCACTTCCATGAACTTGCCACTCGCCATCTTTGCCGCCGACATACCGGCCAGGCGCATCGCCGCCTCGCGCGAGGCGCCGCGCTGCAGCGCGAGCGCAACGGCCTTGCTCGCCGCATAGCGCTGGACCAGCGCGCCCGCTCCTTTGGTGAGCCCCTGCGAGATCCCGGCCGTGACCGCGCCGCCGGCAAAGCCGCGGAAGAACGCGTGCGCCGATTGCGCCCCCCAGTCCTCGCGCCGGCGCATCGCCGGGTCGAGCGCGGTCGTCGCGAAGCTGCCCATGCCGCCCATCAGCCCCTGCGTCAGCATCGCGGTCTTGACCGCGTGGTTGCTCGCGTGGGCCGCGATCCGGCCCGAGAGGCTCGCCGCCTTGATCGCCGCGGCGCCGCCCGCGGCGATCTTGCCGCCCGCCGCGAGCCCACGCGCGATGCCGACGTTGAGCCCGGCAGTGGCGATCTGCACCGCCGCGGACACCACGTCGCGCGTCAGGTCGTCGCGGCTGTAGCGGCCGCCGCGCATCGCCGCGTTGACCCCGATCGTCAGCGCCCCGATCCCCGCCGCGATCGCCATCGCCACCAGCACCGAGGCGCCCGCGCCGAACGTCGCCACCGTGAGCACGATCGCCCCGATCACCGCGATGATCGTGGTGATCGTAGAGGCCATCTTGTCGACCGCCTGGCTGTAGTTGTCGGCGACGATCTTGCTGCCCGCCGAGAGCATGTTGAGCGCGGTGCTCGCGCCGCTGCCCATTGCCTCCGGACGGAACTGGCCGTTGCGGTCGAAATTGCCGTAGAACGTCTCGCCGTCGCGCGTGCGCATGCGAATGCGGCCGTTCGAGTCGACGTCCCCGTCGGTCACCCCCATCGTCTCGCGCAGGTGCTTGGCGTGCTCGGTCAGCTTGGCGTACTCGTCGTCGCACAGCCACCGGCCCATCGCGCCCGACTGCTCGATCTGCTGGTTGACGATCCGCAGCGCCAGCTCGCCTTGCTGCTTCGGGTTCTGCGGCACCCCCATCATGCCCTGCTCGAGCGTGTTGGCCTCGTCGCCGGTGAACACCGCACCGTTCATGTTGCCGATCGACCAGTGGTTGTCGCGCCCGACGCCGAGCTTCTCGCGCAGGCCCGGCCCGTTCGGGTGGCGCCGGTTCCACTCGGTGATCACGGCCTCGATCTGCTGCGAGTCCATGCGGCCGAGGTAGCGGTTGAGCAGCGCCGGATCCTCGCGCGCGATCGCCTGGTCGACCACCGCCTGCATGTTGCCTTCGTCGCTGTCGATCACCCCGAGCGCGACGTCGAGGTCCTGCGGCCGGTCGCGGTAGGCGTTGGCCATTTCCTCGCGGAAGCCGGCGCGCACCGACTCCGGGTCGATCTTGCCCGTAGCGCCGCCCTCGATCCGGCGGCGGTGCAGTTCCATCATCTTGAAGGTCTCGAGCCGGTCGCGCTCGGCCTCCTCGCGCGAGCCGTGCTGGAAGTTCCCGTCCTCGACCGCGTCGGCTTTGCCGCTGTGGAGCTGCTTCTCGATAACTTTGTAGTCGGGCTTCTTGCCGTCGCGGCGTTTGAACTGGGCCAGCGCGCGCGCGCCGCGCGCCTCCTTGCTGCGCGAGCCGAACAGGATGCTCTGCTCGAGCGCGAGCATCTGGTACTCGCTCATCGCGGTGGTCGCGATGCGCTGCGTGCCGTGCGGTCCGGTGCGCTCCTCGATCGTGATGTTCGACCGCTGCTGGAACTCGCGCGACTGCCGCGCGAGCGCCTGGTCGCGGGTCTCGCCTTCGGTCTGGTGCGGGGGCAGCACCTGGCCCAGCGAAAGCGGGCGGCTCGCATAGGCCAGCAGCATCGCCCCCGGCGGATCGTCGGGGCGCGAAACCGCCTTGGAAGGATTGTCGCGGGCGATCGCGTCGGCGACGCCGTCGAGCTGGCCGAAATCGCGCTGGATCTCGGCCCAGTACGCCTTGTCGCGCTTCTCCTTTACCTTGGCATCCTCGAGCTCGTAGAAATCGTAGGTGTTGCTCGGCGCCTCGAGCACCCAGCGCTTGGCGTGCTCGGCGTTCTCGAACGCCTCGCCGATCGCGACGCCGCGGTCGTCGGACGTGTACGCGTTCCAGTACTTGCGGTTGACGTCGTCGACGTTTTTCTTGAGCTCGGTGCTGCGCGCGCGGACGGTGTCGCGATCCATCAGCATCTTGAACCGCGCCTGGTCGGCATCCGACAGCTCGGTCATGAGCTCGTCGAGCCGGCTCTTGTTCTGCTCGACGAACGCCTTCATCTGCGCCTGGTTCAGCGACTCCATCGTGGCGAAGATCACCTCGTTGTCGTTGGAGAAGTTGAACGCCGCCTCGAGCTCGTTCATCACCGAACTGCCGGGGTTGCCTTCGAGCCGGTCGAGCGCCGCGTCGCGCCGCCGCTCGGCCGTCTTGGTCCAGCTGGAAAACCAGCCGTTGAACGCGTTCGCCTTGATCTGCTCGGCGAGGTCCTCTCCGGTGCTCTTCGTGTAGCTCCATTTGAACGCCGCGGCCTGCGTCTCGTTCATGCCGCGCAGCGCATCCATCAGCTTGACGTAGTCGGTCGCCTCGTCCTTCTTGATCGCGACTTTCGCCGAATTCACCTGGTTGCCGATCTTACGCTCAACCTTGGATACGACCTGGTCGAGGAAGGCGTCGACCTCGGGCGCCTTGAGGCCGTCCTTGCCGATCGGCTCGGCATGCTCGCGAAAGGCGTTGGGCGAACGGTCGTTGGTCTTCATCGACGAGACGCCGACGTCGTCGCCTGCGTCGCCCGTCGTCGTGCCCGCATCGCTGGTCTCGCCACCCGAGGTGTTGGCACCCTCGGGCGCCGACGCGGCGGCCATGGCGGCCGCGCGATCACTCGCGGCGGTGCGCGCGGTGTCGCATCCGTCGCACGAGGCCGGCTGCGGGGCCTTCCCTTTCCCGTCGCCCGCTCCGCCCCCGGCGCCGTCCGATGTCGCCTGCGTTTGCGACGCCGCCACGGCGGGATCGAACACCGTCATGTTGGGCTCGTCGGCCGGCGTGCACATCAGCGACTCGCCGGACGATTGGTTCTGACCCGCCGCGTCGGGATTGGCCGGTTGCGAATCGGGCGAGATCGGAATCAGCCCGTTGCAGGCATCGGTCAGCTTCTGGGCGATGAACGCCATCTTGGGCGGAATCTCGGTCTGCGCCTCTGTGACCGCTTTCGCCGCCGCCTCGATCATCGAATCGCACGTCTGGCCGACCTGCGATGGAACGTTGGCCATTTCGATCAGGGTCTGGTCGATCGAGTGGGTGACCGTGTCGATGGTCTCGCCGATGAACTTGCGTTGCTGGTCGGCGAACTTCGCGGTCATCGCGAGCATGTCGCGCCCGCTTGCCGTCGCCCGGTCCATGCGCGCGGCGTGGTTGCGCTCGGCCATGCCGAGCACCCCGGCCGGATGCCGCTCCGACACGCTGGTGACGTTGCGCCGCAAGCGCGCGATCGACTGCAGCGCGAGCGCGGCCGCGCGGGTCGGCGTCGTGCGCGCCGCCTTGTCGACCTCGCGGTCGACCATCGCCACCGCTGCCGGCTGGGTCGCCGCGACGCTGCCGAGCGCCTCGACTTGCTGGCGGCCCGTGCGCTCGACGTCGCGCCGCATTGCAAGCGTCGCCTGGCCCGACTGCGCGACCAGCATCTGCCGGGTCTGGTCGTGGTTCCGGGTGAGCCCGTCCTCGGTCTGACGATGCGCCTCGATCACGCTCAGGCCGAGCTGCTGCTCGGTCTGGTCGATCGACTTGAGCGCTCCGTCGCGGGCCGACCGGATCGCGCGCGGCCCGGCGACACCGAGGCTCTCGGCATGACCCCTGAGACCCGTGAGCTTGCCGTCGGCCTCGCACGGCCCGCAGGCCGCGATCGGCTCGGCGAAGTTCTGCACCCTCGTCCAGTGCTCGCGCAGCGTCTTGAGATCGGCCTGAATCCGCGGACCGGCATATTCCACCGCCGCTTCCACCATCGCCGCGATCACCGGCGCGCCGCGTTCGTCGTTGGTTGCGAACTTGCTCGACGCCTGGATCTCGGCCTTGCGGCTGACGCTCAACGCCTCGAGCTGGCCGCCTGCGTTCGTGCCCTCCTTGTTGGCTTCGGCGATCGCCGCGCTCAGCGTCTTGGCGGCGGCGGCCACCGGCGCGCCGAACTCGCCGATCTTCGTCAGCAGATCCTGCCGCAGGGCGCTCATCCGCCCGAGCGCGCCGTTGGACTGCTGAATCACGTAGAAGCGGAGGATGTCGGCGCGCGTGGCGATCCGCTCGAGCACGGCATCGCGCCCGCGCGCGGCTTCGACGAGACGCTGGGCCTGGTCCTCCTCGAGCCGGACGAGCGACAGCCCGAGCTGACCTTCGATGGTGTCGGTCAGCGCCTGCAACTGATCGTCGGCTTCGCGCGCGACCCGCGCCGCGGCGGCGAGAATCCGGTCGAACAGGGCCTCGGCCTGGCCGGCAACCGCCGTGTAGGCCGCGCGGGCTGCGCCGGGATCGGACTCGGCCTGCGGCGGCCCCGACCTCTGCGGAGAGGTCTGCGGCTGCGGCTCCGGCAGCGGCGCATCGAGCGCGCGCGGCGCCGACCATGTGCGCGAAGGCGCGGCAAGGAACAGCGGCTCGCGGCCGATCCGCGCGGCGCCACGGGCAATCGTCGCCGACGGCATCGCGAGGCGACGCAGCGTGAGGTCCTGCTGCCGCCGCTGCACCCCATCGCCTTCCGTCTCGGACTTTCCCCCGCCCTTGCCCCCACCGGCTCCGTTCCGCCGCGCGTCACCTCCCGAGGTGGCCGCACCCGGCGAATCGGGCTTCTCCGCCGGGCTGCCGCCACCCGCCGAACCTTTCCCGCCGGACCCGCGCACGCTCGGATCCTTGGGCTTCGCATCGGACTTGCCCGAACGCGAGTCGCCCGGCTTGACGCTGGTCTTCTTCGGTGGCTGCGACGGGGCCGGCTTCGGCGCGGGGGTGACGCCGGGGGTCGGCGTAGCCTTCGAAACCGGGTCGGGCTCGCGGCACTCCATCGGCTCGGGATCCGGGCCCGGTGTGGCGTTGAGGAAGGCCGGCGTGGCGCTGCTGCTGCTCGAGCTCGACGAGGAGTCGTCCGCATAGAAATCGAGCGGCGAGGAGGTGCCCGTGCTGCTGTCGGAACTGGTCGCGTAAGGATCGGACTCGCAGCTGAGCTGCTCGTCCGAGCGCGAGGCGAGCGCGGTGTCGCTCACGGCGCCACGACCGGCGGCGCCCGCCCGAGCTTGCCGTACTCGTCCTCGAGCGCGGCCAGCACCTCGGCGAGGCCGATCGCCCGGTCCGCCAGCCGGGCCCGCACCGCGGCGCCGAGCACGACGTTGCGGATATGCCCGCCGGTCAACTCGACGCTGACCGCGAGCGCGCCGAGCTCGCTCTCCGCCAGCGCATGCACTGGGCCGAGGTGCCCGCGCCACAGCGCAAAGCGCGCCGCGGGATCGGGCATCGGGAACTGCAGGATCATGTCGAGCCTCCGGGCGAAGGCGGCGTCCATATTGTCGCGCACGTTGGTGGCGAGGATCACCACGCCCTCGAAGTCCTCGATCCGCTGCAGCAGGTAGTTGGTCTGCGCGTTCGCGTGGCGATCGTGCGCGTCGTTGACGTCGGTGCGCTTGCCGAACAGCGCGTCGGCCTCGTCGAACAGCAGGATCACGTCGGCGTGCTGCGCCGCGTCGAGCACCGCCGAGAGATTCTTTTCGGTCTCGCCGATCCACTTGCTGGTCAGCGCGGCGAGGTCGACCCGATACAGCGGCAGCCCGGTCTGCACCGCGAGCCAGTGCGCCGCGAGCGTCTTGCCGGTGCCCGGATCGCCGGCAAACAGCGCGCGCACGCCGGGCCCGTAGCGCGAGCGAATCGCCGCGCCGAGCCCCTCGGCCAGATCGCCTCGGTTGAGAATCCGCGCGAGCAGCAGGTCGAGATCGGCCAGCGCCGCGGGCGGCAGCACGAGTTCGTCGCGCGCGACCACCGCGTGGATCTTGTGCGCAAGCGAGTCGAGCGCGTTGCGCCCCTCGCGCACCGCATCGCTGACCTCGCGCCAGCCGATCGCCTCGCCGCCGCTGGCGTTGCGCGCCTGCTCGGCCAGCTCGGCGATCCGACCGGCGCCCTGGCGATAGCTGCGCGCGGCGAGCGAAGCTGCGTCCGGATCGAGCCCCGCGGCGCACCACAGCGCGGCACGATCGTCCTCATCGGGCAGCGGCACGGTCCATTCGCGCTGCGGCACGCCGCACTCGATCACGCCCTCGAGCCCGAGCAGGCCCAGCAACGGGCCATCGTAGGCGCCGAGCGGCGGCAAGCGGCGCCGCTCGCCGGGGCCGAGCGCGAGCTCGATGCACGGCAGCAC